>NZ_JAIGQA010000059.1:0-39255 GCF_019733245.1 Streptomyces sp. WAC04114 | reverse complement strand
CCTGAGCGGCGAGGTGCTGCCGACCGGGCCACCCGGCCCCCGGATCGACAGTGCCCGAGCGGCCCGAGGATCCGGTCGGGACCGGATCGGGCACGGCACCCGCAGGGCCCTCCCCGGAGAAGCCCTGGGCGGCGAGGTGCTGCTGGGCGGGCCACCCGGCCCCCGGGTCGGTGGTGCCGCGGCCCGTCGTCGTTGAGGCCGAGCCCGTGGTGTTGCGCTGCGGCGCGGCAGTCGGCGATCCCGGCACGGCGCCCCGCGGTCCCTCACCGTCGCCCCGGGCTGTCGGGGGCATCCCCATCCCCGGGGGCGTCCCCCGCTCCCGCCGGTCCACGTGAGCCATCCGTGCCTGGAGCTCCGCGCAGCGGGCCGCGGCGCGGACGTGGTCGTCGCGTGCCCAGGCCAGGTCCAGGCGCAGTGCGTCGGCCTGTTCGGGGGTCGTGGCCGAGGTCAGATGGCGGGCGAGGGCGGCCTGGCGTTCGGCGGCGTACTTCTGTTCGCGGAGCATGACGTCGAGGCGGCCGCCGAGAGCGTCGCGGCCCCCGGGCCGGGCGTCGAACACGGCGAGCGCGGCGGCGTGCAGGGCCCGGGCGCGCTCCGTCTCCGGGCCGGCCCCGCCCGGGCCGTACTGCCCGGCGAGGTCCTGCAGCAGCGCCTCGACCACGTCCCAGGGCGGCACGTCCCGCCCGTCCAGACAGGCCCGCATGCCCTCCGCATCGCGCTGCCAGAACACCGCGCACCAGCCGCCGGACGGGTCGAGGCGTGCCAGCAGACCGTCCAGGTAGGTCGCGAACTCGCCGACTTCAGCCGGGAGTTGATCCGCCGTCATCGCTCAACTCCCGTGAGGCCGGAGCATTCCGCCCCGTAGGCAACACCAGTCGTGTTACGGACGTGCTACGGGGAGTTTTCACGCGCGGCGCGGGTTCCTCAGAGGGGCACCAGGACGCATTGTCCGGCCAGGTCGTCCATGGACAGCCCGAGGACTCCGGCCAGCGCGGCCACCGTGAAGAAGGCCGGGGTCGGGGCCCGGCCGGTCTCGATCTTCCGGAGGGTCTCCGCGGAGATGCCCGCGCTCGCCGCGATCTCCGTCATGCTCCGGTCACCACGCGCCGCGCGCAGCAGTTTGCCGAGCCGCTCGCCGCGTTCGCGCTCTTCGGGGGTGAGAGGGGTGCGCACCATGCCCCCATTCTAATACCGGTATAGTAATTGGCATGGTGGAGCTGAAGACAGACACTTCTATCGACGCGATGTACGAGGCGGGCCAGGTCGTCGCCCGAGCCCTGACGGCCGTACAAAAGGCCGCCGGCGTGGGCGTCTCCCTGCTGGAGCTGGACGAGGTGGCGCACGGCGTGCTGCGCGAGGCCGGCGCGACCTCGCCCTTCCTGGGGTACCGGCCGTCCTTCGCACCGACTCCCTTCCCCGCCGTTCTCTGCGTCTCGGTCAACGACGCGATCGTGCACGGCGTCCCGGACCGCTACCGCCTGCGCGACGGCGACCTGGTGTCCATCGACTTCGGCGCCGAACTGGGCGGCTGGGTCGGCGACTCGGCGCTCAGCTTCGTCGTGGGCACCCCGCGCGAGGCGGACCTCCGCCTGATCGAGACCGCCGAGCGGGCCCTCGCCGCCGGCATCGAGGCCGCCGTCGTGGGCAACCGCATCGGCGACATCGCCCACGCCATCGGCACGATCTGCCGCGGGGCCGGCTACGGCATCCCGGACGGCTTCGGCGGCCACGGCATCGGCCGCCGTATGCACGAGGACCCCGGGGTGCCCAACGAGGGCCGCCCGGGGCGGGGCATGCGGCTCCGGCACGGCATGGTGCTGGCGATCGAGCCCATGGTCGTCGCGGGCGGCGCGGACGACTTCCACGCGGCCCCCGACGGCTGGACCCTGAAGACGAACGACGGCTCGCGCGCGGCCCACGCGGAGCACACGGTGGCGATCACGGACTCGGGGCCGAGAATCCTGACCGCACGCTGACACCCGCCGGAACGACCAGGGCGCCGGGACGACCCGGACACCGACATGACCCCTGCGCCGCAAAGACCCGTACGCCGGAGTGGCCCGTACGCCGAAACGGCCCATACTCGGGAACGACCCGTACGCCGGAATGACCCGGATAAATCCCAAAGGTGCCCCTCGCCGACGATCGTGCGAAGGTGTTCTACGAGCGCGCCCCCAGGTGTAACCGGCTGCCACCCGGGTTACCCGACCCCGGCACGTCGACCAGCCAGGGCGTCCCCCGCCCGCGCGCCGGGGACGCCGGGAACGGAAGGCCCATGAGCAGTGGCTTCACCAGCCCGGAGGGCTACGGCTCGGATCCCTTCGGAGAATTCCTCGCAAAGTTCTTCGGCGGACCGCGTCCCGGTCCCCGGCAGATCGATCTCGGGCGGCTGCTCAGTCAGCCGGCCCGGGAGCTCGTCCGCGGCGCCGCCCAGTACGCCGCCGAGCACGGCAGCCGGGATCTCGACACCCAGCATCTGCTGCGGGCGGCGCTCGCCACCGAACCCACCCGCACCCTGCTCAGCAAGGCCGGTGCGAACCCGGACTCGCTGGCGTCGCAGATCGACGACCGGTCGGGGCCGGCCCAGCACACCCCGGACGACGCCCCGCCGCCGACCGCGCTCTCCCTCACCCCGGCCGCCAAGCGGGCCCTGCTGGACGCGCACGACATGGCCCGGGCCCGCGGCTACGGTTACATCGGCCCGGAGCACGTGCTGAGCGCCCTGGCGTCGAACCCCGACTCCGCAGCCGGACACATTCTCAACGCGGCCCGCTTCGCCCCCTCCGAACCGCCCGAGGCGCCGGAGGCCCCCCAGTCCGAGCGTCCGCGCCCGACGAACACGCCGACCCTAGACAAGTACGGCCGTGACCTCACCGAGCTGGCCCGGCAGGGCCGGATCGACCCGGTGATCGGCCGGGACCAGGAGATCGAGCAGACCGTCGAGGTCCTGTCCCGGCGTGGCAAGAACAACCCGGTGCTGATCGGTGACGCGGGAGTCGGCAAGACGGCCATCGTGGAGGGGCTCGCGCAGCGCATCTCCGAGGCGGACGTGCCCGATGTCCTGATCGGGCGCCGCGTGGTCGCCCTGGACCTCACGGGCGTGGTCGCGGGCACCCGCTACCGGGGTGACTTCGAGGAGCGGATGAACAACATCGTGAGCGAGATCCGCGCCCACTCCGACCAGTTGATCATCTTCATCGACGAGCTGCACACGGTCGTGGGCGCCGGTTCCGGCGGCGGCGACGGCAGCTCCATGGACGCCGGCAACATCCTCAAGCCGGCCCTCGCCCGGGGCGAGCTGCACATCGTGGGCGCCACCACGCTGGAGGAGTACCGCCGCATCGAGAAGGACGCGGCGCTGGCCCGCCGCTTCCAGCCGATCATGGTGCCGGAGCCGACCGCCGACGACGCGATCGAGATCCTGCGCGGACTTCGGGACCGCTACGAGGCCCACCACCAGGTCCGCTACACCGACGAGGCCCTGGTCGCCGCCGTGGAGCTCTCCGACCGCTACCTCACCGACCGCCGCCTGCCCGACAAGGCGATCGACCTCATCGACCAGGCCGGTGCCCGGGTGCGACTGCGGGCCCGGACCAAGGGCACGGACGTACGGGCCCTGGAGCGGGAGCTGGAGCAGCTGACCCGGGACAAGGACCAGGCCGTCGCGGACGAGCAGTACGAGCAGGCCACCCAGTTGCGCGACCGGATCGTGGAGCTCAAGCAGCGGATCACCGAGGCCGGCGGCGACAGCGAGGTCGACGAGGGCCAGGACCTGGTGGTCGGGGCCGAGTCGATCGCCGAGGTGGTGTCCCGGCAGACCGGCATCCCGGTCGCCTCCCTCACCCAGGAGGAGAAGGACCGTCTGCTCGGGCTGGAGGAGCATCTGCACCAGCGGGTGATCGGCCAGGACGAGGCGGTGCGGGTCGTCTCGGACGCGGTGCTGCGTTCCCGTGCCGGGCTCGCGGCCCCCGACCGTCCGATCGGCAGCTTCCTGTTCCTCGGCCCGACGGGCGTCGGCAAGACCGAATTGGCCCGGGCGCTCGCCGAGGCGCTGTTCGGCAGCGAGGACCGCATGGTCCGGCTCGACATGAGCGAGTACCAGGAGCGCCACACCGTCAGCCGGCTGGTCGGCGCCCCGCCCGGCTACGTCGGCCACGAGGAGGCGGGCCAGCTCACCGAGGTCGTGCGCCGTCACCCGTACTCGCTGCTCCTGCTGGACGAGGTGGAGAAGGCCCACCCGGACGTCTTCAACATCCTGCTCCAGGTCCTGGACGACGGCCGGCTGACCGACTCCCAGGGCCGGACGGTGGACTTCAGCAACACCGTCATCGTGATGACGAGCAACCTCGGCTCCGAGGCGATCACCCGCCGGGGCGCCACGACGGGCTTCGCCGCGGGCGGCGCCGACGCGGACGAGGAGGCCCGCCGCGAGCAGATCCTGCGCCCGCTGCGGGAGCACTTCCGCCCGGAGTTCCTCAACCGCATCGACGAGATCGTCGTCTTCCGTCAGCTGACCACGGAGCAGCTGCGCCGGATCACCAACCTCCTGCTGGACCGCACCCGGTCCCTGGTCCAGAGCAAGGGCATCACGGTGACCTTCACCGACCGGGCGGTGGAATGGCTGGCCGACCGCGGCTACCAGCCGGAGTACGGCGCCCGCCCGCTCCGCCGCACGATCCAGCGAGAGGTGGACAACGAGCTGTCACGCCTGCTGCTGGACGGCAGGGTGGACGAGGGCGGCGGGGTGACGGTGGACGTGGAGGACGGGAAACTCACGTTCCAGACGCAGAGTCCTGCAGCGCCCTCGTCCTAGGGGCGCGGGGCTGTGCCGATGGGCGGCTCAGCCGCGTGGGCGCGACCAGCCCCCACGCACCCGCACGAAAAGTCACCGCACAGGCCGCACCACCATCGCCGACCCCCCACCCCGCCGCACGGTCTCCGCGGCTGCCAGCCACTTCCCACCGGGCAGCCGCTGAACCGCCGTAGCCGCACCGATCTCCGGATTGACCTTGAAGGAGTGCCCGATCGCCTCCAGTTGCTTCCTGACCTCACCGTCGAGACCGGGCTCCAGCTCGGTCTGCGCAGCGTTGCGCTGACTCGCCCGGGGCGCCGCGATCGCGTCGACCAGCGGCAGCCCCCGGTCGACGAACCCGGTGAGCGTCTGCAGCACGGTCGTGATGATCGTCGCACCACCCGGCGACCCCAGCGCCACCACGGGCTGGTGGTGCCGGTCCAGCACGATCGTCGGCGAGATCGACGACCGCGGCCGCTTGCCCGGCCCGGGCAGGTTCGGGTCGTGCACGGCCGGGTTCGCCGGGGCGAAGGAGAAGTCCGTCAGCTCGTTGTTGAGGATGAAGCCCCGCCCGGGGACGGTGATCCCGCTGCCGCCGGTCTGCTCGATGGTGAGGGTGTAGGCGACGACGTTGCCCCACTTGTCGGCCACCGTCAGGTGCGTGGTGCTGTCGCCCTCGTACGTCGTCGGGGCCGCCTTGTCCCCCGAGCCGCAGCGCGCGGGGTCGCGCGGGTCTCCCGGCGCCACGGGGCTCGTGAGCACCGCGTCGTCCTTGATGAGGCACTCGCGCGAGTCGGCGAACCGCTGGGACAGCAGTTCCTTCGTCGGCACGTCCTCGAAGGCCGGGTCACCGACCCAGCGTCCCCGGTCCGCGAACGCGATCCGGCTGGCCTCGATGAAGCGGTGCAGGTACTTCGCCTTGCTCGCCTTGGACAGGTCGGTCCGCTCCAGGATGTTGAGCGCCTCGCCGACGGTCGTACCGCCGGAGGAGGACGGCGCCATGGAGTAGACGCCGAGGCCGCGGTACGAGGTCCGGGTGGGCGCCTGGACCTTGGTGCGGTAGGCGGCCAGGTCCTTCGCGGTCAGGTCGCCGGGCCGGGCGTTCCAGCCCGAGGAGGGATCGACCGGCGGCTTGTTGACGGTGTCGACGATGTCCCGGCCGAGCCGGCCGCGATAGAGCGCGTCGACGCCCTTGTGGCCCAACTCCGCGTAGGTGCGGGCGAGGTCGGGGTTCTTGAACGTGGAGCCGACGACGGGGAGCCGTCCGCCCGGCAGGAACAGCTCGGCCGTGTCCGGGAAGTAGCGGAAGCGGGCCTCATTGGCCGCCGTCTGCGAGCGGAAGGTCTCGTCGACGGTGAAACCGTCGCGCGCCAGCCGCTCGGCCGGCTTCAGGACACTCGCGAGCCGCTTGCTGCCCCACCGGTCGAGGGCCGTCCGCCAGGTGGCGGGCGTGCCCGGGGTGCCGACGCTCAGGCCGCTGCTGACGGCGTCGGCGAAGGCGAGGGGCTTGCCGTTCTCCAGGAACAGGTCGTTCCCGGCGCTCAGCGGGGCGGTCTCGCGGCCGTCGATGGTGCGGACCGTGCGGGACTTGGCGTCGTAGTACACGAAGTAGCCGCCTCCGCCGATGCCGGCGGAGTAGGGCTCGGTGACGCCGAGCGCGGCGGCTGTGGCGACGGCGGCGTCGACGGCGTTGCCGCCCTCCCGCAGGACCTCGATCCCGGCGGCGGAGGCGTCGGGATCGACACTGGAGACGGCGCCCCCGTAGCCGACGGCCAGCGGGGATTTCTCACCGCCGGGGCTCTGCGGGGCGGGTGGCGGCGCCGCCGCTCCCACCGACACCACCACGGCGGCCGAAACCGCCAGGACCGTCAGATTCCGTGCCACAGGGTGACGCATCCGCACCTCCAGTCAAAGGCCGTCCGCGCAGCTTAATTCATCGCCATGGCCGCGTCAGGGAGGCCTCGAACACCGGTGCGTCGGGCCCGCTACCATGCGCGCCCATGAATGACGACGTGCGCAACATCGTTCTGGGTGTGGTCGCGGCGGGCATCAGTGCCGCGCTCGGCTGGGTGGCCCGCACCTACCTGTGGAAGCGCAGGCTCCGCCGCAAGCAGGTGTTCTTCGGGCTGCCCGACAACTCCGAGTCCCTGCTGGTGGTGAACCGGGGCGCGGCCGGACCGGAGTTCGCGGTGATGCGCTACGACGTGTTCGCCCTGCTCGAACTGGCCGCGCTGATCAAGGACTGCAACGCCCACGCCCAGATACTCCCGCACGACACGGCACGCCAGGGCTTCGGGGAGCGCACCGAGTTCTGCGTGGGCGGCCCGGCGTCCAACCGCCGGATGGCGGCCCATCTGTCCTCCCTGCTGCCGGGGGTGCGGGTGAACGTCGACGCCGAACCGGGCCCGGACCGGGGCGCGTTCCAGGTCGGCACCGAGCGCTACCGCGTGGACCACGGCAGAGAGGAGTACGCGCTGCTCGCCCGGCTCACCGCGGACCGGAGTCCGCATACCCGGCCGGTCTTCCTCTTCTGCGGCCAGACGTCGATCACCAACCAGGCCACCACACGCTACCTGGCGCGCAACCACGAGAAACTGACCCGCAAGTACGGCACCAGTTCCTTCGTGCTGCTGCTCAAGGTGATCAACTCCCAGGCATACGGCCCCGATGTCGTCGAACTGGTGGAGGACGTGACGCGTGCGGCGCAGACCGCGCTGCCCGCCGCCACGACGACCCCACGCAACACACACCGCGCCTCCTGAGATCCTCCGCCGCTCAACAATCGTTACTGGCACGTAACTTACCGGCGGGTTACCTCTGGTAAGAGGTCGAGGTTACCGTTCGGTCACTTTGCACTTACACGAGTGAGGAGTGACCGTGGGACCCCACCGCAAGGCCCTGCGCACCACCGCCGTAGGCGCCGTCTCGGCGACGCTGGTCGCCGGCACCGCCCTCGGATTCGCCCCCACCGCCCAGGCGGCCAAGAACCCCGTCCGCTTCGTCGACATCGCCGGCGACGGCGGCACCGTTCTCAAGGCCAACGTCGTCACCCCGGCAGGAGCCGGCGACAGCGACCGCTACCCGCTGCTCGTCATGCCCACGAGCTGGGGTCTGCCCCAGGTCGAGTACCTCGCCCAGGCGCAGAAGCTCGCCGACTCCGGGTACGTCGTCGTCACCTACAACGTGCGCGGCTTCTGGCAGTCGGGCGGCCAGATAGAAGTGGCCGGCCCACCCGATGTCGCCGACGCGTCGAAGGTCATCGACTGGGCGATCGCTCACACCCCCGCCGATGCCGGGCACATCGGCATGGCGGGCGTCTCCTACGGCGCGGGCATCAGCCTGCTCACCGCCGCGCACGACAAGCGGATCAAGGCCGTCGCCTCGCTCAGCGGCTGGGCCGACCTGGTCGGCTCGATCTATGCCGGGCGCACCCAGCACCTCCAGGCCGTCGCCGTGCTGGACGGCGCGAGCGTGGTGACGGGCCGGCAGAGCGCGGAAGTCCGGCAGACCTTCAACGACTTCTACGCCTCCAACCTGGCGAAGGAACCCGAACTCATCGCCTGGGGAAAGAAACGTTCCGCTGCGAGCTACGTCGACCGGATCAACGAGAACGGCGCAGCGATCATGCTCGCCAACACCTGGGGCGACAGCGTCTTCCCGCCCAACCAGTCCGCCGACTTCTACGAGAAACTGACCGGCCCGAAGCGGCTGGAGATGCGGCCCGGAGACCACGCCACCGCCGAGCTGACCGGCCTGTTCGGACTGCCCAACGACGTCTGGAAGGACACCGGGCGCTGGTTCGACCACTACCTCAGGGGCGAGGACAACGGCATCGACCGTGAGCAGCCCGTCCAGCTCAAGTCCCGTTCCTCCGGCGGCTACGAGGGCTACCCGGACTGGAAGTCGGCCGCCGCGACCGACCGGAAGATCGCCCTCGGAGGCACGAAGACGATCCGGACGAACGTCAACTCGGGGGCGGACGGCGGTGTCGTCTTCCTGTCCAGCATCCTCGACCAGGTGGCCCAGCTGCCGCCGATGGCCTCGATCCCGCTGCTCCCGCGCCGCTGGGCCGCCGTGTGGCAGTCGGAGAAGTCGGGCACGGCCCAACAGGTGCGCGGAACGACCAAGTTGCACACGACCCTCACCCCGACCAAGGAGAGCGGCACCCTCGTCGCCTATCTGTACGACGTGGGGCCGCTCGGCCTCGGCAAGCTGGTCACCCACGCGCCGTACACCTTCCACGGGCGCACCCCCGGAAAGCCGTTCGGCGTCGACCTGGAGCTGTACTCCACGGCCTACGACGTCCCGGCCGGGCATCGCCTCGCCCTGGTCGTCGACACGGTCGACCCGCTCTACATCGAGCACAACCCGTCCGGCGCGCAGCTGACCTTCTCCTCGCCGGCGAACGACCCGTCGTACGTGTCGGTTCCGCTGCGCGAGCAGTGATCTCCGGCTGCCGCCGGACGGGCCTGGCCGATGTGAACCGCCGCCCCCGTGGCCTTCGGGCCGTGGGGGCCGCACCCGGCGGGGAACGCCCCGCGGGCCGGGCGGGCGGTCTGCTCATCCCCGGCGGGATCGGCGGCCTTCGGCGAAGTCCCCCTCTCCGACAGGGATGAAGGGCACATCGTAGTCGAGGTCCGATGCGATGAGCCGTCCGGTGCCCGTCCGTTCAGTGCTTGAGGATCTTGGAGAGGAAGTCCTTGGCGCGGTCGCTGCTCGGGTTGGTGAAGAACTCGTCGGGGGTGCTGTCCTCGACGATCGCGCCGTCGGACATGAAGACGACGCGGTTGGCGGCCGAGCGGGCGAAGCCCATCTCGTGCGTGACGACGATCATGGTCATGCCGTCGCGGGCCAGTTGCTTCATGACCTCCAGGACCTCGTTGATCATCTCCGGGTCCAGGGCCGAGGTCGGCTCGTCGAAGAGCATCACCTTGGGCTCCATGGCCAGGGCGCGGGCGATGGCCACGCGCTGCTGCTGGCCTCCGGAGAGCTGCGCCGGGTACTTGTCCGCCTGGTTGGCGACACCGACCCGGTCGAGGAGTTCACGGGAGCGCTTGTCGGCGTCCTCCTTCCGGCGCCCGCGGACCTTGACCTGCCCCAGGGAGATGTTCTGCAGGACGGTCTTGTGGGCGAAGAGGTTGAACGACTGGAAGACCATGCCGACGTCCGCGCGCAGCCGGGCCAGGGGCTTGCCCTCCTCCGGCAGCGGTTGCCCATCGAGGACGATCTGCCCGGACTCGATGGTCTCCAGCCGGTTGATCGCCCGGCACAGGGTCGACTTCCCCGACCCCGACGGGCCGATCACCACGACGACCTCCCCCCGGCCGACGGTGAGGTTGATGTCCTGCAGGACATGCAGCTCCCCGAAGTGCTTGTTGACGTCACGCAGCTCGATCAGCGGCTCGACGGCCATGCTCAGCCCTACTCACTCTCAGCTGTGTGGTGGTTGCCGCAACGTATCCAGGCAAGATCGGACTTGTCGGGCGACACGCACTTTTCGATCATTAGCCGTATTTACGTCGAACTTTGGGCCAAAGGTTGTGGCCATGGGGCTCATGACTCCGCGACTTCCGCGTACAGCTGGGACAGCTCGGGCACCCCGTACGCGGCCCATTCGTGGCCGGAATCGACGACGTTGAACTCGCGACCGGAGTCCAGGCGTACGACGGGCTGCCCGTCGGAACGGATCTCCCAGGCGGCGCCCTCGACGGTGCGCACGATGACGCTGCCCAGGTAGAGACCGGCGTCGTTGCCGAGCCAGGTCAGGGTGTCCTCGTCGTCCCGCCAGCGCGGCAGGAGCTGGTCGAGCGCCTCCAGCGAGGCCACCGTGTCGTCCAGCCGGACACCAGCCCGGGACGCCTGGGAGCGGAGCAGTTCGCACTCGGCGAGGAGTTCCGCGATGCCTGCCGGATCGGGGACCCCGACCTTCTGGCGCCGGTTGCCCAGGAAAGGGATGTTCATACGTCCAGCGTGTCATTCGTACCGCCGTACGCACCACAGGGCGCGCGGACCCGTCGACCCGGGTCGAGTTCAGGCCGAGTTCACGCGACGCGCGTTGACGGGTCACTCCTGTCTCCCTAACTTCACCGTGCGTCTTGCGTCTCGGCCGTCGTTGTCCCTGCAGTTCCGTCCCTGCGTTTGTTGTTGTCGCGTCGTATGTCGATGAGCGGGAGGAGTCGGCCGTGCGCCGATGTGTCCGGGGGATCCTGATCGTCCTGACCCTGTGCGGGTCGCTGGTGCCGGCGGTGTCGGCGCATGCCGCCGGAGAGGGGCGGCCCGCGCCTGTACCACTTGAGCGGCTGTTCGACAACGTGGCCGTCAGCGACGACGGCTCCCCCGAGGAGGCCGACTTCGACGGCTCCGGCGCCTCCCTGCCGGCGCGGGACCTCGCCGCCGCGGGCTGGACACCCGGACGTGTCCTCACCGTGCAGGGGGCCCGGCTGACCTGGCCGAAGCGGCAACCCGGAGAGGCGGACAACGTCCGCGCCGCCGGGCAGGACGTCCGGGTCGCGGGGCGCGGGGACGCCCTGGCCTTCCTGGTGGCGGGCACGGTCGGCACCGAGGTGGGCGGCCCGGGCACGGTCACGTACGCGAACGGCACCCGCTCCGGGTACCGGCTGACCGCGCCCGACTGGCTCACCGGGCCGCTCGCGACCAAGGCGGTGGCCCTGCCGCACATCAACACACCGGGCGGTCAACTCGCGCGGCAGGCCCGCCTGTACGTCGTGACGGTGCCGCTGGTTCCGGGCCGCGCGGTCACCTCCGTCCGGCTGCCGAGCGCGGCCGGGCTGCACATCTTCGCGGTGTCGGTACGGACCGCCACGCAGGGCTGGACGGGCAGCTGGACCACGGCCACGGGCGGCTACGCGGCCGTGGGCCCCTGGAGGGACCGGACCCTGCGACTGGTCGTGCACACCTCGGCCGGCGGGCCCCGGGTGCGGGTGCGGTTCGACAACACCTTCGCGGCGGCTCCGGTGCGGATCGGGAGTGCCACGGTGGCGGTGCAGGCGACCGGCGCGGCCTCGCGGAGCACGCCGGTGGCGCTGTCGTTCGGCGGGGCGGCGGGCGTGACGATCCCGGCCGGGGCGCAGGCGTACAGCGATCCGCTCGGCTTCTCCGTCCCGGCGGACACCAATCTGCTGGTGAGCTTCCACCTGCCCGGGACTGTGGCCGCGGCGCCCGTGCACGGCCTCGCGCAGCAGCGTTCCTACGTCAGCGAGCCCGGCGACCACACGGCGGAGGGCACCGCCGCGGCGTACACCTCGGTGATCACCCGCTGGCCGCTGCTCGCCGGGGTCGACGTGAGCGGCGGGCCCGGGTCGGTGGTGCTGCTCGGGGACTCGATCACCGACGGCGACAAGTCGACGGTGGATGCCAACCGGCGCTGGCCGAACGTGCTGGCCGGCCGGCTCCTGAAGCAGGACACCGTCCCGCGCTACGGCGTGCTGAACCTGGGGATCTCGGGCAACCGCGTGGTCACCGACCGGTACCCCGGCGACGGGGTGTCCACGGACACGGCCGGGGTGAGCGCCCGCAACCGCTTCGACCGGGACGTCCTCGCCCAGCCGTCGCCCCGTACGGCCGTCGTCTTCGAGGGCATCAACGACCTGCGGTGGGGCACCTCCGCGGAGCAGGTGATCGCGGGGCTGCGGGAGCTCGCGGCGCGCGGGCACGCCCGGGGGCTGCGGATGCTCGCGGCGACGATCCTGCCCTGTGAGGGCGAGGCGCGGTGCACGGCCGCCGTCGATGCCGAGCGGGTCGCCGTGAACGCGTGGATCCGCGACGGCGAGGTCTTCGACGGCGTGCTCGACTTCGACGCGGTGGTCCGCGATCCCGGGCGGCCCGCCCGGATGCTCCCCGCCTACGACAGCGGGGACCATCTGCATCCGGGCGACACCGGGCTGGCGGCCCTGGCGGACTCGGTCGACCTGCGGCTGTTGCGGCCCTGAGGCGAGATGAGGCGACAGGCCTCAGACGTCCAGGTCCACGACCACGGGCGCGTGGTCGGACGCGCCCTTGCCCTTGCGCTCCTCGCGGTCCACGTACGCGTCGCTGACGGCCTTCGCGAAGGGCGCGTTGCCGTACACCAGGTCGATGCGCATGCCGCGGTTCTTCGGGAAGGAGAGCTGGCGGTAGTCCCAGTACGTGAACGGCTGGTCGTACTTGAGGGGCCGCGGGACCACGTCCGACAGGCCCGCCTCGCGCAGGGAGGCCAGGGCGGCGCGCTCGGCCGGGGTGACGTGGGTGGAGCCCTCGAAGAAGGCCGGGTCGAAGACGTCGTCGTCCGTCGGCGCCACGTTGTAGTCGCCCATTACCGCGAAGGGGCGGCTGCCCGCGGCGTCACCGGCGACAGCGGCCTTGAGCGCCTCGAACCACTGGAGCTTGTAGGCGTAATGCGGGTGGTCCACCTCACGGCCGTTCGGCACGTAGACCGACCAGACGCGGAGCGGGCCGCAGGTCGCCGAGATCGCCCGGGGCTCCACCGATCCGTCGAAGCCGGGGTCACCGGGCACACCCTTGACCACGTCCTCGATGCCGACGCGGGAGAGCACCGCCACGCCGTTCCACCGGCCGGTCGCGTGGACCGCCGACTCGTAGCCCAGCTCGCGCAGCTGCTCCGACGGGAACTGCTCCTCGGCGACCTTGGCCTCCTGGAGGCACAGCACGTCCGTGCCGCTGCTCTCCAGCCAGGCCAGGAGCCTCGGCAGGCGGGCGGTGATCGAGTTCACGTTCCAGGTCGCGATGCGCATGTCCCACAACCTACCCGGCAGGTCTGACAACGCCGTCCCGGAGTCAGAGGTCCGCCGACGCCCCCGGGGTGAGCCGCAGGTGCTCGGAGCCGCCGAGCTGCCCGATCTGCCGGTCGTAGATCGGGCGGGCCAGGTCGGTGAGCAGGGCGTCGTGGATGTCGTAGGCGCGCTGCGGCCTCAGCTCGCGGACGTAGTCGATGACCTCGGAGATCTTGCTCCAGGGGGCCATCACCGGCAGCAGCAGCGTCTCGACGGGGTGGTCGGGGACGGTCAGGGCGTCGCCGGGGTGGAAGACCGTGCCGCCGTCGACGAGATAGCCGACGTTGGTGATGCGCGGGATGTCCGGGTGGATCACCGCGTGGAGTTCGCCGTGGACCTGGACGTCGAAGCCGGCGGCGGTGAAGGTGTCGCCGTGGCCGACGGTGTGGACACGGCCGGGGAAGGCCGCGGAGATCTTCTCGGCGACCGCCTCGAGGGTCCAGATCTCGGCAGCCGGGTTGTCCTCCATCGCGGCGCGAAGCCGTTGCTCGTCGAAGTGGTCGGGGTGCTCGTGGGTGACGAGGATGGCGTCCGCGCCGAGCGCGGCGTCCTCCTCGCTGAACCCGCCGGGGTCGAGAACGAGCGTCCGGCCGTCCTTCTCCAGGCGGACGCAGGCGTGCGACTTCTTCGTGAGCTTCATGGTCTCCATCCTGCCCCGGGGGCCGCGGGGAGGCTCACTCCTGGGGCGTGGTCTCCTCGCGGATGACCTGCTGGGCCACCTTGAACGCGCTGTTCGCGGCCGGGACGCCGCAATACACGGCCGCCTGGAGCAGCACCTCCTTGATCTCGCCCGGGGTGAGTCCGTTGCGCAGGGCGGCTCTGGTGTGGAAGGCCAGCTCGTCCAGGTGCCCCCCGGCGACCAGGGCGGTGAGGGTGACGCAGCTGCGGGTGCGCCGGTCGAGGCCGGGGCGGTCCCAGATCTCGCCCCAGGCGTAGCGGGTGATGAACTCCTGGAAGTCCCCGGAGAACTCGTCGGCCTGCGCCAGCGCCCGGTCGACGTGCGCGTCGCCCAGCACCTCGCGGCGGACCTTGATCCCGGCGTCGTACGGGTCGGGCCGCCCCTGCGGCTGCGGCGGTACGGCGACCGGCGCGATCTCGGCGACGGGCCCGGTCTGCGGGGGCTGCGGCGGGGCGGGCGACAGGACCGGCTTGAGGGCGACCGGGGGCAGGACGTTCTGGCCAGTGGAGGTCTCGAACGCGGGCTGCCAGGCGGTGGAGAAGTGCCGCACCAGCAGGTCGGTGACCGCCGCCGGCTGTTCCACCGGGACCAGGTGGGAGGCGCCGGGCACGACCGCGAGGCGTGCGTCCGGGATTCCCGCGACCAGCGTGCGGGCCTCGGCGGGGCCGGTGACCTGGTCGTCCGAGCCGACCAGGACCAGGGTCGGCACGCCGACCCGCCCGAGCTCGGGGCGCACGTCGAACGAGGCGAGCGCCTCGCAGGAGGCGATGTAGCAGCCGGGGTCGGTGGTGCGCACCATCTGCACGGCCCACTCGGTGATCGCGGGCTGCGCGGCGGCGAACCCGCCGGTGAACCAGCGCTCGGGCGCGGTACGGGCGATGGGGTCGAGGCCGTTGGTGCGGACGATCACACCCCGCTGCCGGAACTCGTCGGCCGAACCGAAGCGCGGCGAGGTGGCGATCAGCGCGAGCGAGGCGAGCCGCTCCGGGTGGCGCAGCGCCAGCTCGATGCCGACGGCGCCGCCGAGCGCGCAGCCCGCGTAGCCGAAGCGCTGGACGCCGAGTCCTTCGAGGGTGGCCAGCAGCCGCGTGGTGAGGTCACCCACCGACCCCGCCGGGTACGCCGGGGCGCCGCCGTGGCCGGGCAGGTCGAACCGGAAGACGCGCCACTGCTTGATCAGCTCGGGGATCTGGCGGTCCCACATGTGCCATGTGGTACCCAGTGAGGGACCCAGGATCAGGACGGGAGCGTCTTCTGGCCCGTCAAAGCGGTATTGCAGGGTGTTCGGTGGTGTCTCGCTCACCCGTCTGAGCCTCTCATCTGTCACGACAGCCCCTATGAGCGGGGTGCTGGCCGTAGCTGTTTTACCAGGTGGAAGACCTCCCGGGCCGCGTAGCGTTTGAGGCAGCGGACGATCTCACGCCGGGTCTTGCCCTCCTTGATGCGGCGCTCGTAGTAGTCCTGGGTGCGCGGGTCGACCCGGAGGCGGGTGAACACGATGCGGTGGAGCGCGGCGTTGGCCTGACGGTCGCCGCCGCGGTTGAGGCGACGGTAGTTTCGCCGTCCCGAGGAACGCTCGACCGGGCTGACACCACACAGCGCGGCGAACGACGCCTCGCTGTCCAGCCGCTCCGGGTTGTCCCCCACCGTGATCAGCAGAGCGACCGCCGTGTCCGGGCCGATCCCCACCACATCAAGCAGCTGCGGGGCGTGCCGTTCCACAAGCCGGGCCAGACGAGCCTCCACGTCCCGGATCTCCTCGGAGAGCCGGCCGATCCGGTGAGCCAGCAGGCCCAGCGTGATCCGGGTGGCCTGCACCACCGACTCCGTGCCGACCTCCTCTCGACCATGCGCATCGGTGAACTGTGCGCAGGTACGGAAGAGTTCGGCATTGCCCAGTCCGGCCAGTTCCTCCCGCAATACGGATTCGGCGGTGACGAGTACGGCCTTGAGCTGGTTGATGGCCTGTGTGCGGGCTTTGACGGCTGACACCTTCGTGAGTTTGTACATTCTCGCGATCTGTACCGGCCCGTCGCCCGCTTTGGCCCGAACACGGGCCCGCCCGCTCAACACGGCTCGCGCCGCGTTCTGCGCATCGAGCGGATCCGACTTGCCACGCCGACGACGATCCGCACGGTCCATCCGATTCACGTCGAACACGTCCACGCCCTGGGCCAGCAGATAGCGGGACAACGACGCTCCGTACGAGCCGGTCCCCTCCACTCCGGCACGCCTCACGGTGCCTCACGCCCTGGCCCGCTTCAGCAGATCGCGGTAGCCGGCCGCGGTGGCCGGGAACTCTTCGGTGGCAAGGACTGCTCCCGACACGGAGAGCACCGCAGCCACGTGAACATCCCTGTGGGTATCCACTCCCAGCACCACCTCCCTCGCAGGGCGGCGGGTCCGCGGAGCCGACGACGTACTGGTCACGGTCGAACTGGACATGCCGTCCCCGTTCCTCCCTTCCGCTCCGATGACATGTCGCGTTGCCGGTACCGGGCCGCGTCAGACGGTCAGAATCGTGAGGACGCCACAACAATCGGCAGGCCCCTATCGGGACACACCCCGCCGGCCCGGCACCGACAACGCACCATCCCCGGCCAACGGCCGACACCGTGTGATCGAGACACTTCGGTCAGAGAAATCATGAGTCAGACCACGGACCCGGGACAGCACCCACCCATCCTCCCGCCCCTCATCTCGCAACGCTCAGAAACCGCAGGACATGCTCAATCGCCTTCACGCAACACCCCGAACCTGACCCCGGCCGAGCACAAGAGCACACGAGGGCAAGCTGCGCGATCAGAGGAAGCCGACGGCAAGAGCTCGCCGTGAGGGGGAACGACTCTCTGAACCGGTCTCCTGTCCGGTTGCGTACGGTCGCCTGCCACGTACCGGACTTCAACTTTGCGGAGGTACGAGGCTCTGCTCCGGCACGGGCGGGCTGCCGGCGGTAAGGCGGCGCGGCGGCTGATGAACTCGTCGAGGCCGGCCGCGAGGACCCGTACACGGGACCGGCCTGATCCGGTACGGAGGTCGACGACCGGCAGGTCGCCGGCAGCGATGAAGCGGTAGACGGTTCGGCCCGCGCGCGGTACCTGGCGGAACCTGCCCTGGCCCGCCCTGGCCGTGGCTGTGCCGCTGACCATCACCGTCGGCTGGACGTTCCCCCTGCTGGGCTGGTCTTTGCTGGCCTTCCTCGTCCTGGACGGCGTGCTCGGCCTGATCCACCGGCGGCGTGCCACTCGTTCAGCTGCTGGGGCCTGACGCCACGTCGGGTCCGTGAGAGCCTCAGGCCGTGCGTCCCGGGGGTAGGCCGAGATCTCGGCCTACCCCCGGGCCCCGTCGTTCCTGACCGGATAGGGCACGAAGGTGCTGCTGTTCTGGTCGATGAGCAGCGGGCGGCCGAGCGGGGGCGCGGCCCGCTGGGAACAGCCGAGGCGTTCGCAGACGCGGCAGCCCATGCCGATCGGAGTCGCGGCGGAGGCGTTGGTGAGGTCGAGGCCGTCGGAGTAGACGAGGCGGTGTGCGTGGCGGATCTCGCAGCCCAGCCCGATGGCGTACGTCTTGCCGGGCTCGCCCCAGCCGCCGCGGTGCCGGGTGACGGCGCGGGCGGTCCACAGGTACCGCTGCCCGTCCGGCATTTCGGCGATCTGGACGTGTATGCGGCCGGGCGAGGTGAACGCCTCGTAGACGTTCCACAGCGGGCAGGTGCCGCCGGCCCGGGAGAAGTGGAAGCCGGTCGCGGACTGCCGTTTGGACATGTTGCCGGCCCGGTCGACCCGGACGAAGGAAAAGGGCACACCGCGCAGTCGGGGCCGCTGAAGGGTGCTCAGGCGGTGGCAGACGGTCTCGTAGCCGAGACCGTAGCGGTCGGTGAGCCGCTCGATGTCGTAGCGCACCTCCTCGGCGGCCGTGTGGAAGGCGGTGTACGGCAGGATCAGCGCGGCGGCGAAGTAGTTGGCGATCCCGATACGGGCCAGCGCGTGGGCCTGCGAGCCGGGTTCGAAGTCCTCCGCAGCCAGCTGGCCCAGCTCCTCGCCGTGTTCCAGCAGCGCTAGTTGGGTCGCCATGCGGAAGGCGCGCTGACCGGGCCGCAGTCTCGACGACAGATGGAGGGTGCGGCTTCGCTGGTCGTAGCGGTGCAGCCGTTCGCCGGACTCCGCGGCGAGATGGATGCCGTGCGTCCCGGCAAGTCTCGCAGTGAGGGCCCCGATCACCTCACCGGGCCGGACACCGATCTCCTCGGCCAGGTGCTCGGCGGCCAGGTCGGTGTCGTGGAGGTAGTTCTGGCGGCGGTAGAAGAAGTCGCGGATCTCCTCGTGGGGTGAGGGAGAGGCTTCTCCCTCACCGCCTCGGCCGTCCGCCGCCCCGGCCAGGCGCTCGGCCAGCCGCTGGTTGCGGCGGCCCAGGTCGAGCAGGACCTGGGCGACCGCGGGCATCCGCGAGGCCAGTTCGGCGAGGTCGGACGGGGAGACGCGGGAAGCGGCGATCTCCCCGGTCAGCGCCTCGCGCAGGTCGGCCACCAGGCGAGCGGTGTCGCGCTCGGAGAAGAAGGCGGCGTCGACGCCGAAGGTCTCCGTGAGCCGGAGCAGGACGGGCACGGTGAGCGGGCGGGAGTCGTGCTCCATCTGGTTCAGATAGCTCGGCGAGATACCGAGGACGCGGGCCAGCTCCGCCTGGCTCATACGGCGCTCCTCACGCAGCCGCCGCAGCCGCGCACCCGCGTACGTCTTGCTCATCCGCACCCCCTTGGACCTGGCGTCCCGACCCGGTCAGCGTACGGGACGAACCCGCCACTCAGACCTTCGCAAAGTTGGCAATCCGCGGCGAGAAGATTCGCAAGAGTTGGCATTGATCCAAGGTTGATGGCACTCAGTGCCAGTGCCAGAGTTTCACTGCGGCCCGCCGGACCCGGCCAAAACCGCCCGGAACCGGGGCGCGATTCACTGCCCTGACGTCGGAGATCCCGGCATCCGCGGCGCGGCACGCCGACAGCATTGCTCACCTTCGCCCTCCGGGGTGATTGCGGACCGCATCCCAGCAAGACGACACGCAGTGCCACCTCTGTTCATCCGGACGGCGGGATTGGCAGCCAGTACAGACCGAGGAAACGGTGACAGTCATGGCAGAAGCGACGACGCAGGCGGCCGAGGAACTGGCCAGGCGCTGGGCCACCGACGCGAGGTGGCAGGGCATCGAGCGCACCTACAGCGCCGAGGACGTCGTACGGCTCTCCGGCAGCGTCCGCGAGGAGCACACTCTGGCCCGGCGCGGCGCCGAGCGCTTGTGGCGTCAGCTGCACGAGCTGGACTACGTCCACGCGCTCGGCGCGCTGACCGGCGGCCAGGCGGTGCAGCAGGTCAAGGCGGGCCTGCAGGCGATCTACCTGTCCGGCTGGCAGGTCGCCGCCGACGCCAACCAGGCCGGGCACACCTACCCCGACCAGAGCCTGTACCCGGCCAACTCCGTGCCCCAGGTGGTCCGTCGGATCAACAACGCCCTCCTGCGCGCCGACCAGATCGCCACCAGCGAGGGTGACAGCTCGACCGACTGGCTGGCGCCGATCGTCGCCGACGCCGAGGCCGGGTTCGGCGGACCCCTGAACGCCTTCGAGCTGACCAAGGGCATGATCGCCGCGGGCGCCGCCGGCATCCACTACGAGGACCAGCTCGCCTCCGAGAAGAAGTGCGGCCACCTCGGCGGCAAGGTTCTGGTGCCGACCTCGCAGCACATCCGCACCCTGAACGCGGCCCGTCTCGCCGCCGACATCGCCGACACGCCGACGGTGATCATCGCCCGCACGGACGCGCTGGCCGCCAACCTGCTGACCAGCGACGTCGACGAGCGCGACGCCGAGTTCGTCACCGGTGAGCGGACTGCGGAGGGGTTCTACCGGGTTCGCAACGGCATGGCGCCGGTCATCGCCCGCGGCCTGGCCTACGCCCCGTACGCCGACCTCATCTGGGTGGAGACCGGCACCCCCGACCTCGCCCAGGCCCGCGAGTTCGCCGAGGCCATCCACGCCCAGTACCCGGACCAGATGCTGGCGTACAACTGCTCGCCCTCCTTCAACTGGAAGGCCGCGCTGGACGACGACCAGATCGCCAAGTTCCAGCGCGAACTCGGCGCCATGGGCTACAAGTTCCAGTTCATCACGCTGGCCGGGTTCCACTCCCTCAACCACGGCATGTTCGACCTGGCCCGCGGCTACGCCGAGCACGGCATGACCGCCTACGTCGACCTCCAGGAGCGGGAGTTCGCCGCCCAGGCCCACGGCTTCACCGCCGTCAAGCACCAGCGTGAGGTCGGCACGGGCTACTTCGACCTGGTGTCGACGGCCGTCAATCCTGCCTCTTCCACGACCGCGCTGGCCGGTTCCACGGAGGAAGAGCAGTTCCACTAGGCCGCCGGGCCGGACACCTGCCGGCCGGCCGGCCCTCGGCCGAGCGGAGGGGGACGAACCGTCTCCGTCTCCCTCCGCTCCCATCCCTCAGGAGAGCCCGATGTCCACCACCGCACTCACCCACCAGGTCCGTGTCCTCGCCGCCCCCGGTCACCGGCACGAGGAGATCCTCACCCCCGCCGCCCTGGAGTTCATCGGCCGGCTGGCCGAGGCGTTCGAGCCGCGCCGGCGGGATCTCATGAAGGAACGCCGCCGGCAGGTACTGCGGCTGGCATCGGGCTCGCCTCTCGAATTCCCCATGGTCACGGCCGCTGTGCGCGACGACCCGACCTGGCGGGTGGCGCCGCCCGCCCCCGGTCTGACCGACCGGCGTGTGGAGATCACCGGCCCGCCCGACCGGCGCATGGCCGTCAACGCGCTCAACTCCGGCGCCAAGGTGTGGATGGCGGACTTCGAGGACGCCACCGCTCCCCTCTGGGACAACGTCATCGGCGGGCAGCTCACCCTGCTCGACGCCATCGAGCGCCGTATCGACTTCACCACACCGGAGGGCAAGGAGTACCGGCTCGGCGAGGAGCTCGCCACCATCGTGGTCCGGCCGCGCGGCTGGCACCTCGACGAGGAGCACCTGGAGTACGACGGCCGGCCCGTGCCCGCCGCCCTCGTCGACTTCGGCCTGTACTTCTTCCACTGCGCCCAGCGTCAGATCGACGCCGGGTACGGCCCGTACTTCTACCTCCCCAAGCTGGAGAACCGCTGCGAGGCCCGCCTCTGGAACGACATCTTCGTGCTCGCCCAGGAACTGCTCGGTATCCCGCGCGGCACGATCCGGGCCACCGTTCTCATCGAGACGATCACCGCCGCGTTCGAGATGGAGGAGATCCTCTACCAACTCCGCGAACACAGCTCCGGACTCAACGCGGGCCGCTGGGACTACCTGTTCAGCCTGATCAAGACCTTCGGCCACCGCACCGACTTCCTCCTCCCCGACCGGGCGAAGGTGACGATGACGGCCCCCTTCATGCGGGCCTACACCGAACTCCTCGTCCGCACCTGCCACCGGCGCGGCGCCCACGCCATCGGCGACATGGCCGCCCACGTGCCCGGCAAGGACCCCGCCGCGAACGAGGCCGCGCTCGCCAAGGTCCGGCTGGACAAGGAGCGCGAGGCCGAAGACGGCTTCGACGGCTCCTGGGTCGCCCATCCGGGACTGGTCCCCGTCTGCCGCGCGGTCTTCGACGGTGTCCTCGGCGAGCGCCCCTACCAGCTGGACCGAACCCGCGACGACGTCGAGGTGACCCCGGCCGACCTGTTGTCGGTGCGCCGGATCAGCGGCCCGCCCACCCCGGACGGGGTCCGCACCAACATCGCCGTCGCGCTGCGCTACTTCGCCGCCTGGCTTCGAGGGCAGGGAGCGGTCGCCATCAACGGCCTGATGGAGGACGCGGCCACCGCCGAGATCGCCCGCGTGCAGATCTGGCAGTGGCTACGACACCGGGTCATCGACCGGGCGACCGTGGAGGAGATCGTCGACGACGAGGTGGCAGCGCTCGGCGCCGAGTACCCGTGGGCACCCGTCGACGACATCCGCGCCCTCTTCGAACGGACCGCGCTGACGGGCGAGTTGCCGCTGTTCTTCACCCCGGACGCCTACACCCGGCACCTGGTGCGACGGATGGAGGTCCAGGCATGAGCGCGGTGATCGGACGCGTCGGCGTGGTCGGCGGCGGACAGATGGGAGCAGGCATCGCGGAAGTGTGCGCACGGGCCGGGCTCGACACCGTGGTCTGCGAGGCGGACGCCATCGCCGCCCGCGCCGCCCGCGACCGGATCGCGGGTTCCCTGGACCGTGCTGTACGACGGGGCAAGCTGCCCCGGGAAGCCGCCGGCGACGCCCTCGCCCGGCTCGTCTTCACCAGCAGCCTGGACGACCTCGCCGACCGGCAGCTCGTCGTCGAGGCCGTCATCGAGAACGCCGACGCCAAGACCGAGATCTTCGCCGCGCTCGACAAGATCGTCGAGGATCCGGAGGCGGTGCTCGCCACCAACACCTCCTCCCTGCCGATCATGCGGCTCGGCATGGCCACGAGCCGCGCGGACCGAGTGATCGGGCTGCACTTCTTCAACCCCGTACCCGTGCTGCCCCTGGTGGAGGTCGTGACCTCGCTGCACACCTCGGGCGCGACGACGGCCGCAGTGGAGGACTTCGCGACCCGGGCCCTCGGCAAGACGGTGATCCGTTCCCAGGACCGGGCGGGCTTCGTTGTCAACGCGCTCCTCGTCCCGTATCTGCTGTCGGCGATCCGGATGGCCGAGTCCGGCTTCGCCACCGCCACCGACATCGACACCGGCATGGAGCTCGGCTGCGCCCACCCCATGGGCCCGCTGAAACTCGCCGACCTCATCGGCCTCGACACCGTCGCCTCCATCGCCGAGTCCCTCTACGACGAGTTCAAGGAACCCCTCTACGCCCCTCCCCCGCTGCTCCAGCGGATGGTCGAGGCGGGGCTGCTGGGCCGCAAGACCGGCCGGGGCTTCCACACCTACGACCAGGGCTGAGGGCCTGGTACGACGCGGGCTGAGGGGCTCGCACCGCCGCAGGGGTGAGGGTCCCGCGCGGCGCGACTGGGAAGGGCGGGAAGCGCGAGTGCGGCGCTTCCCGCCCCTCGTCGTCGTTCCCGCCCTCCTCCTCCGACGTGCTCTGTGCCACTTCCAGATCCTGGACGGCTCCCCGCACCGAGGGACGACACCCCGTAGGGTGGCCGGAGCAGCTGGTTCGCCCCGTCCGCCAGACGGGGTGTCGCAAGAGGGAACCCGGTGGGAATCCGGGACTGCCCCGCAGCGGTGAGCGGGAACGACCGCCGTCATACGCACTGGGTCCGACGTACAGGGCCCGGGAAGCGACGGCCAGTAGGTGTCCTCCTCGGTGAACGACGAGGACGTGCCCGCGAGTCCGAAGACCTGCCAACTGCCCGTGCGCGGACCGTTCCGCGCACGGAGATCTCGGTGACCTCGAGGGCGGGTCGGCGTACATACCAGGCGGAGGACCGCGCTGTGCCGCGCGAGGTCGGATCCGTCCGGTTCGTCACCCCTTCGCGTCCTCGTCCCGTCTCCGGGATCTCAGGGAATCGTCTCGCGAAGGAGATCTCCGTGACCAGCAAGTCCGCGGCAGCACGGGCCACCGTGTACGGCTACCCCCGCCAGGGACAGAACCGGGAACTGAAGAAGGCGATCGAGGGCTACTGGAAGGGCCGCGTCACCGCCGACGCCCTCCGCTCCACCGCCGCCGACCTGCGCGCCGCCAACTGGCGGCAGCTCGCCGACGTCGGCATCCACGAGGTGCCGACCGGCGACTTCTCGTACTACGACCACGTTCTCGACACCACCGTCATGGTCGGCGCGATCCCCGAGCGCCACCGCGCCGCCGTCGAGGCCGACGCCCTGGACGGCTACTTCGCCATGGCTCGTGGCACCCAGGATGTCGCGCCGCTGGAGATGACCAAGTGGTTCGACACCAACTACCACTACCTCGTGCCCGAGTTGGGCCCGGACACGGTGTTCAAGGCCGACTCGACGAAGCGGGTCGCCGAGCTGAAGGAGGCCCTGGCGCTGGGCCTGACCGCCCGCCCGGTCCTGGTCGGCCCCGTCACCTACCTCCTCCTCGCCAAGCCCGCCCCCGGCGCCCCCGCGGACTTCGAACCGCTGACCCTCCTCGACCGCCTGCTGCCGGTGTACGCCGAGGTCCTCGCCGACCTGCGCGCGGCCGGCGCCGGGTGGGTCCAGCTGGACGAGCCCGCCTTCGTGCAGGACCGCACGCCTGCGGAACTGAACGCCGTCGAGCGCGCCTACCGCGACCTCGGGGCGCTGACCGACCGGCCGCAGCTGCTGGTCGCCTCGTACTTCGACCGGCTCGGCGAGGCGCTTCCCGTCCTGGCGAAGGCCCCCGTCGAGGGACTCGCCCTGGACTTCACCGAGGCGGCCGCGGCCAACCTCGACGCGCTCGCCGCCGTTGGCGGGCTGCCGGGCAAGCGCCTGGTCGCCGGTGTCGTCAACGGCCGCAACATCTGGATCAACGACCTGTCGAAGTCCCTCTCCACCCTCGGCACCCTGCTGGGCCTCGCCGACCGGGTGGACGTCGCCGCCTCCTGCTCCCTCCTCCACGTGCCCCTCGACACGGGCCTGGAACGGGACATCGAGCCGCAGATTCTGCGCTGGCTCGCCTTCGCCCGGCAGAAGACCGCCGAGATCGTCACCCTCGCGCGCGGCCTCGCCCAGGGCACCGACGCCATCACGGCCGAACTGGCCGCCAACCGCGCCGACCTGGCCTCCCGCACCGGCTCCCCGATCACCCGCGACCCGGCCGTCCGCAACAGCGCCGAGGCCGTCACGGACGCCGACACGCGCCGCTCCCAGCCGTACGGCGAACGCGCCGCGGCCCAGCGCTCCCATCTCGGCCTCCCGCTGCTGCCGACCACCACCATCGGGTCCTTCCCGCAGACCGGCGAACTGCGCGTCGCGCGGGCGGATCTGCGCGCCGGACGGATCGACACCGCCGGCTACGAGGAGCGCATCAAGGCGGAGATCCAGGAGGTCATCTCCTTCCAGGAGAAGACCGGCATCGACGTCCTCGTCCACGGCGAGCCCGAACGCAACGACATGGTCCAGTACTTCGCCGAACAGCTGACGGGGTACCTGGCCACGCAGCACGGCTGGGTCCAGTCGTACGGCACCCGTCACGTCCGCCCGCCGATCCTGGCCGGGGACATCTCCCGCCCCGAGCCGATGACGGTGCGCTGGACGTCGTACGCCCAGTCCCTCACCGACAAGCCGGTCAAGGGCATGCTCACCGGGCCGGTCACCATGCTCGCCTGGTCCTTCGTCCGCGACGACCAGCCCCTCGGCGAGACCGCCCGCCAGGTCGCCCTCGCCCTCCGCGACGAGGTGAACGACCTGGAAACGGCGGGCACATCGGTGATCCAGGTCGACGAGCCCGCACTGCGCGAGACCCTGCCGCTGCGCGCCGCGGATCACACCGGCTATCTGGCATGGGCGACGGAAGCCTTCCGGCTCACCACCGCCGGCGTCCGCCCGGACACCCAGATCCACACCCACATGTGCTACGCCGAGTTCGGCGACATCGTCCAGGCCATCGACGACCTCGACGCCGACGTCATCAGCCTGGAGGCAGCCCGCTCGCACATGCAGGTGGCCCGGGAGCTGGCCGCCCACGGCTACCCGCGCGAGGCCGGGCCGGGTGTCTACGACATCCACTCCCCGCGCGTCCCCAGCGCCGAGGAAGCCGCCGGGCTGCTCCGCACGGGCCTGAGGGCGATCCCGGCCGAGCGGCTGTGGGTCAACCCCGACTGCGGCCTGAAGACCCGCGGCTGGCCCGAGACCCGAGCCTCCCTGGAGAACCTGGTCACCGCCGCCCGCACGGTCCGAGACGAGCTGCCGACCTGCTGACCGTAGGCCCCAGTGGGCCGGGACGCCACGAGCGTCCCGGCCCCGGACGCGCGGCGCCGCCACGACCAAGGCATGAAGAGGGCCCAACGCCCTCCTGGCCAGGTTCAAGTGATGCTTCCGTCTCGACGACGCACCCTCCGAACCGGCGCCAGAAACCCCGTCCTCTCGAACTCCAGGTCCTGGTGGCGGCGCAGCAGGTCCTCGCTCGCGCAGCGCAGACAGTCGACAGTGCAGCCAATGACTTCGGGCGCCTAGGCTCGCGGTATGCGCATCGTCTCCCTGCTGCCCGCCGCGACCGACATCGTGGCCGAGCTCGGCCTCATCGAACGGCTGGTGGGCCGGACCCACGAATGCGACTGGCCTCCCGCCTCGGTGACCGGCGTACCGGTCGTCACGGGTGCGGAATTCGCCCCGGACGACCTCACCAGCCGCGAGATCTCCGACGCCGTCGGCGGCTCGGCGCACTCCGGGTCGTCCCTCTACACCCTCGACACCGAGGCACTGGCCGCGCTCCGTCCGGACGTCGTCCTCACCCAGGACCTGTGCGAGGTGTGCGCCGTGTCGTACGAGAAGGTGAGCCGGGCCGTACGGGTCCTCGACGCCGACACTCGCGTCCTCAGCCTGGAGCCGCGCACCCTCGACGACGTACTGGACTGTCTGGTCACGGTCGGCGACCTGCTCGGGGTGCGGGAGCGGGCCGAGCGGCGTCGGGCGGAGCTGCGGGCCCGGCTCGACCAGGTGCGCGGTGCCGTGGCGGGGCGGGACCGGCCGCGCGTCGTCGCCATCGAGTGGCTCGACCCGCTGTGGCCCGCCGGACACTGGGTGCCGGAGCAGATCACCAGCGCCGGGGGCGAACCGCTGCTCGCCACACCCGGCGAACACACCAAGCCGACGACCTGGGAGGCCGTACGCGCGGCCCGACCCGACGTCGTCCTGGTGCTGCCCTGCGGCTTCGCTCCCGAACGGACGCTGAGAGAACGGGAGTTGCTGACCGCACTGCCCGGCTGGGCGGACCTGCCCGCCGTCCGTGCCGGCCGGGTGTGGGTGCTCGACGGCCCGGCGTACTTCAACCGCCCCGGCCCGCGCGTGGTCCGTGGCGCGGAGGTTGTGGCGCATGTCCTGCACGGTGTGCGGTCCGGGGAGGCGGTTACGGCGGCGGAGGCACGCCCGTTCGAGGACGGCACCGGCCGCTGAAGCGGATCACGACCGGCGCCGGAAGCGGCGCCTGTACCGCAGATGGATCAGCAGGGCGTACAGAAGCGCGAACGCGCTCCAGGCCAGGTACAGGCCGGGGAGTCCGAGGCCCAGGTGGACGCCGAGCAGCCAGCCGAGCGGGATGAGCGTCGTGTAGTCGGCGGTGACGGACGCGGTCATGACCGACCGGCTGTCTCCCGCTGCTCGCAGCAGTGAGCCCCGGGACATCGCGAGCACCATCGGCGCCATGCTCAGCAAGGCCAGAGGCGTGGCCGCCCACGCCAGTTCGGCCACCGCCTTGTCCTCGGTGACCAGGGAGATCAGCGGCGGGCCGAGGGCGAGGGCCACCGCCGACGGCAGGGCGAGCATGAGCAGCAGCAGCCTCGTGCCCGCGCGGTGCCAGGCGTCGGCGCGGCCGGTGTCGCCCCGGCCGAGGTCCTGCCCCGCCAGGACCATCACCGCGGAGGCTCCGGAGGCGAGGACGGTGAAGACCACGAGGAGCAGGTTGTCCACGATGCGGTACGCCGCCAGCTCGTGCGTGCCCATCCGTGCGGCGAAGCCCGCGAGCAGGGCCTCGTTGATGTAGCCGATGCCCATCGTGCTCATCTCCGGCCAGCCGATGCGCCACAGGCCGCGTGTGATGTCCCGGCTGCTGTCGGCGGCGTCGCCGGTCACCCGGGGCAGGCGGGTGCGGCAGTACAGCAGCAGGTAGCCGGTTCCGGCGGCGGTCGCGGCCAGGGTGGCGATCGCGGCGCCGGTGACGCCGAGGCCGGCCCGGAAGATGAGCAGCAGGCCGAGGGGCAGGTTGACCGCGTTGACCAGCAGCGCGGTGTACATGGAGACCCGGGTGGCGCCGATCCCGGCGCAGGCGCCCAACAAGGTGAAGGAGACCGCGGCGACGGGCACGGCCCACGCGAGGACACGCAGATAGGCGGTGCCGGGGCCCACCAGGTCCTCCGGGGCCCCGAGCAGGGTGAGCATGGGCGTGGCCAGCGTGTACAGCAGCGCCCCGACGACGCAACCGGCGGCGAGCGCGGTGACCAGGCCGACCCGCACGACCCGGGCGACCTCGTCGGGGCGTCCCGCGCCGTGCCGCTGGGCGACCTGCACCTGAACGGCGGTCGCCCAGCCCCGTACGACGATGAGCGCGACCAGGTACACCGGCGCGGCGAGCGCGAACGCGCTCAGGGCGTCGGTGGAGAGGCGGGCCAGCATGACCGTGTCGACGATGTTCAGGACGATCTGCGTGAGCCCGGCCACCAGCAGCGGGTACGCCAGCCTCCACACGCCCCGGACGGCCGGCGGGGCCTGTTCCCCACCAGCGGGGTCCTTCGGCGATGTCTCGGTCGCGGAACGGTCGGTCACAGCGCGGCCTGGGCGGCTTCCAGCAGTTCGATGTCCCGGTCGAGCAGGATCAGGGTGTCCACGCGTGAGTCCTTCCAGGCGATGATGCGGTCGATGATGGCGGGGAGGGGTCCGACGAGGGCGACCTGGTCGATCAGCGTGTCGGGGACCGCCGCGATCGCCTCGCCCTTGTGGCCGTCGGCGAGCAGCGTCCGCAGGTCGCGGGCCGGTCCCTCGTATCCCATCTGGCAGGCCACGTCGAAGTACGTGTTGCGTACGCCGGGACCGACCGCGCCGATCAGGTGGGCGAACAGGGGCCGCAGTTCGTCGCGGCCCTGCTCGACCGTGTCGGCGCGGGCCACGTACGGGATCGGGCAGATCCGGATGTCGTCGCGCGCGCGGCCGGCTCGCGCGAGACCTTCGTCCAGGGGGCCGGTCAGAGCCTTCTCGTGCTCGGGCGCGTACATGCCCGAGAGCCAGCCGTCGGCGATCTCGCCGGTCAGCGCCACGCTGCGGGGGCCGATCGCGCCGAGGTAGAGCGGGATGTCGGGGCGCAGCGGCGTCATCTCCGACTTCACCGGCCGGGCCTGTCCGCTGGATCCCGGCCCCCGGTACGGGAGTTGGTAGATCTCGCCGTCGTGTGCGACGCGCTCGGTGCGGGCGATCGCCCGGCGGACGATGTCGACGTACTCGCGGGTCCGCCGCAGCGGTCGGTCGTACGGCTGCCCGTGCCAGCCCTCGACGATCCACGGGACGGACAGGCCGAGTCCGAGCCGGAAACGGCCGCCGGACAGCATGTCGAGGGTCATCGCGGTCATGGCGGTGGCGGCCGGGGTGCGCGCCGGGATCTGCATGATGGCGGTGCCGAGTTCGATCCGCTCGGTCCTGGCGGCGAGGTAGCCGAGGACGCTGACGGCGTCGGGGCCGTACTCCTCCACGCTCCACACCGAGTCGACACCGATCTGCTCGGCGCGCTCGACGATCGGCAGGACCTGCTCGATCGGTTCTCCGCCGTAGCCGAGGGCCAGCCCGAGGCGCATGCGGGCTCCTTCCGTGGGTGGTGACGGGGGTCGCGTGCGGTGTTCAACTGTCGAACTGTCAGGAGAACGGGAGGGGTTCGAGTACGGGGTCCGCCTCCGCCAGCGGGCCGGGCACCCAGCCGCGGGCGACCGGTTCCTCGTACAGCCGGCGCCCGCCCAGGAAGGGGAAGGCGGCCGGGGCGTTGCAGCTGAGTCCGGGCACGAGCACACGGGTGACGTGGAGGCCGGCGGCCCGAACCTCCTGTGTCGTCAGATCGACGGCGATGGCGCGCGGACCTGACGTGGTCGCGGTGCCGGAGCCGGCCCCGGGTGGCGTGGGACGGGATGGGCCGGGCGCGCGCAACCGATCGAGCCGGGAGCCCTGCGTGCGGGGGTCGAGGTGGTACTGCACGTGGAGGCGTACGTCGTTGATGTCGCGCAGATCGGCCCGGAAGTCGTCCCGGTAGGCCCGGTCGTTCCGGTACGGACGGTAGGGGCGGTGGCTGTAACGGCCCGCGCGGAGTCCGGTCCAGAAGTCGCCGTCGTATTCCAGCAGTTCCAGGCCGGTCTCGTGCATGCCGATCGCCTCGGTGAGCGCCTTGGCCGCCGCGGCCTCGGCGGTGGAGCGGCTGGCGCTGCCGAACGCGACCAGCCGGCGGGCCGGATCCTCGATGAACGCCCCGACGACGATGACGTCGAAGGTCGAGGGAATGAGCAGGAGGGTCACCTGGAGGCCGGCGGCCCGGGCCTCGCCGACGGCGGCGGCGACAGCACCGCCCGGCTCCGGGACGAGTGCCGTTGCCGGCGCGCCGCTCAGCCACCACACGGTGACGGCGTCACGCTCCAGCACTTCCTCCAGAGCGGCGCGTCGCGCCCGTTCGGGGCTGCGGCCTGCGGCCGTGCCCGCCAGAAGGGGGTAGTTGGTGGGTGGCTCGGTGGCGTGCGGGCCACGGAAGTAGTTGACGTACGCCAGTGACGCGGGGACGAGGATCTCTTCGCCGTCGGTGAGGTCCGTGCCCGGCACCCAGGCGACCTCCAGGTCGCTCGCCATCGGGACGAAAGGAAGGCCGCGCTGGGCGTACTGGGACGGCGAGTAGAGAGCGAACTCACGAGGGTCGACCGCGGGCGTCCCCGCTCGGGCCAGCTGCCCGTAGGACACGAGGGGCAGTGCGGGCGGAACGGCGTTGCCGCAGTAGCGTTCGACCGCCTCGCCCATGGCCGCGTCGCGCGCCCGGTCGTGGTCGCCGAGCGCGGCGCCACCGGTGACGGTGTCGACGGCGTAAGGGGCCGACGCCGAGCGTGCCGACAGATGGGCGCTGTACGAGACGCAGCTCGGCACGGTCTCGACACGGGGGCGGTCGCGGGTGACCCGCTCGATCAGACCTGGCAGCACGGCGTTTCGCGTTCCTCTCCGGCTTGGCGGTACGGCGCGTGCGGGGGCGGGCGGCAGGGGGAGTTGGCGGGGAGTGACGGCACGTCACTCCCCGCCGCGGTGCTCAGCTTTCGGTCTGCTCGTCCTCGACGTCCTCACGCCACTCGAACGGGGCGTCGATCGCCGGGGTGTGGGACTTCAGTCCCTTCTGGGGTTCCTCGGGCTCGGCCCAGCCGTGGTGCGCCATAGGGGTCCTCCTCAGATCGGAGCACAGGACCTGCCAACTCTCATGCACACCCTGTGCAGTTGCGAGCTGATAGCAATAAGACACTGAGGCGGCCGACTCGTACTCGCAATACCCGTTTCCGGCCGGGATCCGAGGAATTCATCCGGCCAGCGAGAAGAATTCATCCGGCCAGCGAGCAGTCCTCGCACTTCACTCCCGAAGGCACCCGGTAATACAGGCAACAACTACGCCTGCGGAAACCGAGATCGGGTCCGACGACTTTTCCGGTACCGGGCAGCCGGCCGGTGTCGAGCAGGCCGGCGACGACATCGGCGAGGGGTTCCCGCAGATCCGCTCTTGCCGCCAGAACGGCGCGGGCCGCCTCGACGAGCGCCGAGGCCGCGTTCCCTGCGAGCAGTCCGGGGGCCACCTTGACGTGCAGCCCAGCGGCCAGTGCGTCCAGATGCCGGGTCATGACCATCTCGTACAGCACGTCCGTGAGCTGCGCGGCCTCCGGCGCGTACCAGCCGACGGGGGCTGCGGGCAGGCGCAGTGCGGGGCCGTCGTCGGCGCGGAACAGTCGGGTCAGGTCCGGGACGATGCCGTGCACGACGGTGCAGGCCAGCACCGGTGACCACAGGTGCGCGGCGTGTCCGAGCTGCACGATGGAGGCACCGATGCGCAGTTCGCGGGTGGCGTAGCGGTCGGCGGTCGCGGTGATCAGGTCGGCGAAGCCGCGGGCGTACGTCTCCTCGACCGGGTGCCATCCGGCGTCCGGACCGCCGAGCTCGATCGAGAAGAAGGAACCGAGGGACCCGACGTCCTTGAGGGCTTCGGCGACTGCGGGCGCGGGTGCCTGCCGCAGAGCATTCACATCGACTCCCGTATGTATGGTCATGGGCCGAATTCGGGTCTCCGATTCGAATTCGGGTGTGCCGAATTCAGGCTCCGAGCATGACGAGCATGGCGAGGAAATCTCCTCGGCATTTCATGGAACACACTGCGCATCAGGCCGTCGTCAAGGAATCATCACCTCTTTCCGAAGCGATCGGCACCGGAAAGCAGCGTGATGTGCGGTACGCCGGTGCGCGGGTGCTTGGTCACCTCCGCGTCGACGCGGTAGACGTCGGCCAGCAGTTCGGTGGTGAGGACCTCCGCGGGAGGCCCGGTGGTCACGACGCGGCCGCCGTCCATCACGCAGATCCGGTCGCAGAACGCGGCGGCCAGGTTGAGGTCGTGGAGGGCGACGAGGGCCGTCACGCCGAGCCGGCGGACGAGGCGCAGGGTGTCGAGCTGGTGGCGCAGGTCGAGGTGGTTGGTCGGCTCGTCCAGCACCATCGTGCCCGCCCGCTGGGCGAGGGCCCGGGCGATGAGCACGCGCTGTTTCTCACCGCCCGACAGCCGGGTGAAGGGGGCCTGCGCGAGGCCGGCCGCGTCGAGTTCGTCCAGCGCGGCCATGATGATGGCGCGGTCGTCGGCGTCGTCCCCGTCGAAGGGCCGCTTGTGCGGGGTGCGGCCCATGGCCACCACGTCGTGGACCGAGAGCTCGAAGTCGGCGGCCGACTCCTGCAGAACGGCGGCGAGTCGGCGCGCCAGGCTCTTGCCGGACATCCGCCGGACGTCCTGCCCGTCGAGCAGCACCCGTCCCGAGGTGGGGCGCAGGGCTCGGTAGACCGTGCGCAACAGGGTGGACTTGCCAGCGCCGTTGGGGCCGACGAGCCCCACCACCTCGCCGGCCGCCACGCGCAGGGACGCCCGGTCCACCAGTGCCCGTCCGTCGACGACGACCGAGACGTCCTCCACGGCCAGGGTGCCGGGTGCGGCCGTGGCCGTCATCGCGCCGGTCGCTGTGGCTGTCTTTGTCGTCACGCTGTCCTGCGTCATGCTGTCCTCCGTCGCATCAGCCACAGGAAGAAGGGGCCGCCGACCAGGGCGGTGAGGATGCCCACGGGGATCTCCTCCGGGCTCATGACCGTGCGCGCCGCCAAATCGGCAGCGATGAGGAAGGCCGCCCCGAGCAGGGCCGCGGCGGGCAGCGCACGGCGGTGGTCGGCGCCGACGAGCAGCCGTACCACATGCGGCATGATCAGACCGACGAAGCCGATCTGGCCGCTGACCGCGACGATCGTGCCGATGATCAACGCGACCAGCGTGAACATCGCGGCACGGAAACGGTGCACGTCCAGACCGAGCGCGACCGCGGCCTCCTCCCCCGCCAGGAGCAGGTTGAGGGACCGGCAGACACCGAGCAGGACGGCCGTGCCGAGCAGGACGGCACCGACGGGGATCCACACCACCGTCCAGGTCGTGCCGCCCAGCCCGCCGAGCATCCAGCGCAGCGCCGACTGCGTCTTGTGCGGGTCGTCGGAGGTGACGACCAGGAAGCTGGCGAGAGCCGACAGCACCTCGGCCATCGCCACGCCCGCCAGTACCAGCCGAACGGTGGTCATCCGGCCGCCGGACCTGGCCAGGAAGTAGACGGCGACCAGCGCGGCGAGAGCGCCGAGGAACGCCGCAACCGGCAGTGAGAACACCCCGAACAGGGCGAGGTTGAAGACGACGACCAGCACCGCGCCGACCGTGGCACCCGAGGAGACCCCGAGCAGCATCGGGTCCGCGAGCGGGTTGCGCACCAGGGCCTGCAGGGCCATCCCGCATACGGCCAGGCCCGCGCCGACGACACCGGCCAGCAGCACGCGCGGCAGCCGTACGTCGATGACGATCGTCTCGCGGACCGGAGTCCAGGTCGGGTCGGCCAGCGCCGGATGCACGCGGTGCAGCAGGATGCCCCACACCTGGTCGGCCGGGACGCCGATGGATCCGACGGCGATCCCGAACGTGGCCGAGACCAGGACGAGCGCGCCGAGCAGCAGGAGCACGAGCGGGTAGGGAATCCGTTTGCGGCCCGGGACTATGACGTCACCGCCGACCGCTCTCCGGAAGCTCGCCTCCGATCCGGCGCCCGCGTCCTTCTCCTCGGTCACGCCCGCCGCGTCGGTCGCGCCGCTCACTTGAAGCGATCCGGGTGGATCTGGCGGGCCAGGGACTCCACGGCGGCCGGCACCCGGACGCCCAGCACCGTGGACGACAGGGGCAGCACGGCGAACCGCTTGTTCCTGATGGCAGGTACGTCCTTGAGCGCCGGGTTCGACAGCAGGAACTTCTTCTTGTCCTCGACCGACTGGTCGCCGTAGTCGTAGATGACGATGACCTCGGGCGCCCGCTCGGCCACCTGCTCGAACGACACGTCGCCGAACGCCTTGTCCACATCGGCGAAGAGGTTCACCGCGCCCGCCTGCTTGATCATCTCGTTGCCGATGCCCGCCCCGCCGGCGGTGAAGGCGGTCTTGTCGCCGCTGTCGTAGACGAAGAGCTTGACCGGCGTGACTCCGGCGAGCTTGCTCTCGACCGTGTCGAGGGTGGCGTGGAGCTTCTTCAGCTCCTTGTCGGCTCGTTCCGGCACCCCGAAGATCTTGGCCACGTTCCGGATCTCCCGGTCCATCGAGTCCATGGTCACGGGCCCGGAGGGGCATTCCTCGATGTTCAGGTAGGAGTTGATCCCGGCTTTGGACAAGGCGTCGCGGCTGCGGCCCTCCTTCTCGTCGAAGGTGCTGGCGAAACCGCCGTAGGCGAAGTCGGGTTCGGCGGCCAGCAGCGTTTCGAAGGACGGGTACTCCTTCGCGATGACCTTGATGCCGCCGTACGCGTCCTGGTACTCGGGGAGGATCTTGTCGTCGAGGTAGGCCGTGCCCACCATCGACTTCTCCAGGCCCAGCGCCAGCATGACCTCGGTCGCGTGCTGGTTCAGCGACACCGCGCGTTGCGGAGGACGCTGATAGGTCGTCTTCACACCGCAGTTGGAGAGGGTGACGGGGAAGCCGTCGACGGCGGAGCCCGCCTGCGCGGCGTCGTCCCGGGTGGCGCTCCCGCCACAGCCGGATATCAGCAGGGCCGCGGCGGCGATCGCCGACAGCAGGGACATCGGGCGCTTGCCCATCATGGAATGGGTCCTCTCACCGCGGGGTGGAACGGGAACGGTCCGGACTGGCTGGTGGTCCGGAGGACGGCCGGGTATGACAGCCGGCCGGAGTGGCTGAAATCGATCGCGTCGGGGCGATCAGGGCGGGTCTGGTGGGGTCGGGAGTCGTCGAGTCAGTCGCGTCGAGTCAGGCGCGGCAGCTGTCGAGCCGCCGCGGCAGCCGATGACACGGAGTTCCCGGCCCGGGCACGCCGAGGCGGGGTGAAGAGGTAGAGGTCCAGGATGTCCGGCAGTTCCGCGATGCCCGGTCCGCCCGCCCGTACCCAGGCGGCGATGTCCTCGGTCGCGGCGGGATCGTTGACGAGGCCGAACCAGACCGGACGGCCACCGGCGGCACGCCCCTCGGACGAAGGCTGCACGACGATCACATTCGCCTGCTCGCACACGTCGAGACACTCGGTGACCCGGACCGGGGCGTCCTCGGCCAGACGCGCGGTCTGCTCACCGTGGTCCACACCGGTCACCTTCGGACTGCCGCAGCAGCAGTCCCGGCACACCACGACCCGGCACGGCACCGCACCGTCCCGCGACACCGCCATGGGCATCCCGACACACCCGCCTCCCCGGGGAAATCCGCCCCAGTCATATCGAGGAGGCGACCGCGTGAGTCTCCTGGCTCTCGGGTCAGTGCTCGTCCCGGCCTTCCCACCCGCGTCCGGGCAGTGGTCTGTTCGGGATCCGCTCGCCGATCACAGTGGCGGTACCGCGCCGGATTCACACCGGCTTCCTCGTTCCGCCGTCGCCTTTGTCGCGGGCCATCATGGCAGAAGGACACGTCATCTCATACGCCCGCGGAGCAATGAGCCGTGGTGAAGCGCGGCACACGACCCGCGCACGAATGCACTGCGCGCTGCCTCCCTTGACCGCGAACCGGGACAGCCGAAGGGCTCCCGCGAGTCATGTCCTCGCGGAAGCCCTTCGTCATACCGCCTGCAAGTGAAGGTTGAGAAGACGATCACGAGCAGGACATCTGCGCCGACGCGGCTACGGCATCACCACGCTCACGGCGCGAGCAGCAGGCTGTCACCGCGTTCCTTGGCGGAGGCGTAGCGCTTGGCGACGTCCTGCCAGTTGACGACCTGCCACATGGCCTCGATGAAGTCGACCTTCTGGTTCTTGTACTGGAGATAGAAGGCGTGCTCCCAGGCGTCGAAGACCAGGATCGGGGTCGAGCCCTGGCCGACATTGCCCTGGTGGTCGTAGACCTGCTCGACGATGAGGCGCCCGCTCAGGGGCTCGTACGCGAGCACACCCCAGCCCGACCCCTGCGTGGTGGCCGACGCCTTGGACAGCTGCGCCTTGAAGTTGGCGAAGGACCCGAAGGACTCGGCGATGGCGTCCGCCAGCTCGCCCACGCCGTCCTTCTCCAGCGGCTCGCCGCCGCCCTCACCGGTCATGTTGTGCCAGTAGATGCTGTGCAGGATGTGGCCGGAGAGGTGGAAGGCCAGGTTCTTCTCCAGGCCGTTGATCGACCCCCACGACTCCTTGTCCCGGGCCTCCGCCAGCTGCTCCAGCGTGTCGTTGGCGCCCTTGACGTAGGCCGCGTGGTGCTTGTCGTGGTGCAGCTCGATGATCTCCGGGCTGATGACCGGAGCGAGCGCCGAGTAGTCGTACGGAAGCTCCGGGAGGCTGTACACCGGCATGTCCAACGTCCTCCGACATAATTGCGAATGGTATGCAGTTGCACGCTAACAGCAAAAGAGGTCGCACGCTGATCAGGAATTGGTCCTAGGACCGCGGTCGCGTCGCACAGCCAGGGGGCGTTCGTACTGTTGCAAGAGACTCGTGACCAGCGGCCGGAGACCGTACAGCCGGAGCACCGCGCCTCATTGATGCGACACGGACTGCGCTGCACACCGGGCCGTCTGCGCATCCTCGCGCTCCTGCATGCATCCGGGCTCCATCTCTCCACCGCCGAGGCCCGTACCGGACTGGCACGGAGGGGGAAGGCCGTCCACACCACCACGGTCTACCGCACCCTGGAAACCCTGGAGGCCGTGGGCCTGGTCCACGCGGTCCCCGGTCCGGGCCCGACGCGCTATGGCATCACGGGCGAGCCGCATCACCACATCGTGTGCGGGCTGTGCGGCCGTGTCGCGGCACTGGCCCGCGAACATCTGACGGAAGCGGTGGGGCGGATCGAGGAGCTGACCGGGCTGCGGCCCGACGCATCGGGATCGCTGCTCGTCTACGGCCGGTGCTCGCGATGCGCCGTCCGAACGAAGGGACGTGACGCAGAGCCGGGAGGGTGCGGAGCTGCGTCCGAGGACTGGACGTGTCAGGCAAGACGGCGCCCCGCACCCTCTTTCAGTCTTGCGCAGCCCGGTATCTTCTTGCAATAGGTTCGTTATTGCGATCGACTTGCAATAGGAGGTGGGCGATGGGCTCTCCGATCGTTCTCGGCATCGAGTCGTCCTGCGACGAGACCGGTGCCGGCCTGGTCCGGGACGGGCGGCTGCTGGGGCATGCGGTGGCGTCGAGCATGGACGAGCACGCCCGTTACGGCGGGGTGGTCCCCGAGATCGCCGCCCGGGCACACGTCCACTCCGTCCGTCCGGTGATCCAGCAGGCTTTGGACGAGGCCGGCTTGCGACTGTCCGACATCGGCGCCGTCGCCGTCACCACCGGGCCGGGCCTGTCCGGCGCGCTGCAAGTGGGCCTCGCGGGGGCGAAGGGAGTCGCGTACGCGCTGGGCGTCCCGCTGTACGGCGTCCACCACCTCGCCGGTCACGTCGCCGCCGACACCCTGGAGCACGGGCCACTGCCGACCCCCTGCATGGTGCTGATCGTCTCCGGTGGACATCCGTCCTTGCTGTTGGTCCGCGATCTGGCCCGCGACCCGATCCTCCATCTCGGCGACACCCTCGACGACGCGGCAGGGGAGTGCTTCGACAAGGTCGCTCGGGTCTTCGGGCTGCCGTATCCCGGCGGGCCGGCCATCGACCGGGCAGCGCGCGTGGGGGATCCGCGCGCTGTCCCCTTCCCCCGCCCGCTGACGGGCCCGCGCGACGAGCCGTACGCCTTCTCCTTCTCGGGGCTCAAGACGGCCGCCGCCCGCTGGGCCGAGGGTCACGCAGGCCGAGAACTGCCCGTGGCCGACGGGGCGGCCTCGCTCCAGGAGGCGGTGGCGGACGTACCCACCCGCAAGGCGGTCGCTGCCTGTGAGGAGTACGGGGTGGGCACATTGGTCGTGGTCGGAGGAGTCGCCGCGAACTCACGTGTGCGGTCGCTGGCCGAGGAGCGCTGCCGGGCCGCGGGCATCCGACTGCGCGTACCGCCGCTGTGGTTGTGCACGGACAACGGCGCGATGATCGCCGCCGTCGGCGACCTCCTGGTGCGGGCGGGAGCCGAACCCGCCCCGCTGGACGTGTCGATCGACCCGTCGGCCCCGCTGGCGTACGCGGCCCTGCACCCGATCGCGGCGCCGACGAGGGCGGTGGCGGCCTGATGAGCATCGCCATCCGCGTCTTCAAAGGAGCTGAACTGCTCGCCCACGCGGACGAGTTGCGCACTGTGTACGTCGACGCCTTCTGCGCCCCGCCCTGGGACGAGGACGAGGAGAAGGCAACGGAGTTCGTGGACCGACTCCCGGCGAACGTACGTCGGCCGGGCTTCACCGCCGTAATCGCCGTAGAGAGGGAGGAGATCCTCGGGTTCGCCACCGCCTGGACGACCCTCGCCCCCTTCCCCACCGACCGCTGCTACCCCCAGGCGGCGGCCGGTCTGGGCGCCGCCCACACCGCCGACTGGCTCGTCGGCGCCCGCGAGATAGACGAGCTCGCGGTCCGCGCCGATGCCCGGGGCAGCGGCCTCGCCGCCGACCTCCTGGAAGCGGTCACGGAGGACGCCCCCGAGGACCGCTCCTGGCTGCTGACGTCCGTCCGGTCGCCACGGGCCATGTCCTTCTACCGCCACCAGGGCTGGACCCAGGC
>NZ_JAIGQA010000058.1:0-39781 GCF_019733245.1 Streptomyces sp. WAC04114 | reverse complement strand
GTTCAGGTAGCCCGTGGAGAGCGTGGAGATCGCCTTCGTGCCGACCATCATGCGGGCGAACTCGATGATGCGGAACATCTGGCGGATGCCGTCGTGCTTGTCGCCGATCAGCCAGCCCTTGGCGGGGGAGGCGGGTCATGACGGGGGTGCCTGAGATGTCGATGGGTGCGGCCGTGGCCTGCATGGGGGTGGCTGTCTGGCTGCTGGGTGAGCGTGAGGAGGCGGCGCGGCGGGCGCGGTTGCTGCTCGCGGACGGGGCATCCGTCGGGAGCGGACCGCCCGGGTGGCGGCGGATCACCGGTGGGCTGCGGCGAGTCCGTGGGCGGCTTCGGGCCGAGTGGTGGTCACCGGTGGCCGGGCTGGTGCTGGCGGTGCTCGGGGCGTCGGTGCTGCCGGCCGTCCTCGGGGCGGCCGGGGTGCCGCTGCTGCGGCGGACCCGGCTGGCCGGCGAGGCGCGGCGGAACCGGGAGCGCCGGGCCGACGCGGTGATCGCGCTGTGCGGGGCGCTCGCCGGTGAGGTGCGGGCCGGGCGCCAGCCCGGTGAGGGGCTGCTGCGGGCGGCACGGGACTGTGGCGGACTCGCGGACGCACAGGCGACGGTGCTTGCGGCGGCGCGGTTCGGCGGTGAGGTGCCGGAGGCGCTGGCCGCGGCGGCGCGGCAACCGGGCGCCGAGGGACTGCGGGGACTCGCGGCGTGCTGGCGGGTGGCCGTGGATCAGGGTGCGGGCCTCGCCGCCGGGCTCGACCGGCTCGCTGCCGCCCTGCGCGCGGAACGGGATCAACGGTCCGACCTGCGAGCCCAGTTGGCCGGCGCCCGGGCCACGGCGGTGATGCTCGCCGGATTGCCGGCCCTGGGGCTCCTCATCGGCACCGCCCTCGGGGCCGATCCCCTCCACGTCCTGCTGCACACCGGGGCGGGACTGGGCTGTCTGGTGGCCGGCGGGGCGCTGGAGGGCCTGGGGCTGTGGTGGGTGCAGCGGATCGTGCGAGGCGCGGAGACGGCGACATGAGCGGAGAAGTCGTCCACAGGCTGGGGGTGACCATGGGGCTCGTGCTCGCCTGCGGATGGCTGGTGCGGTGGCTGCTGGAGGTGCGGCGCCGCAGGAGGATGCGCCGGCGGCTGACGGAGCTGTCGGGGGTACGGGAAGCGACGGCCCCTGCCCTGAGGCCGGCCGTGCTGGGGCTCGCGCGGACGTGGCTGGCCCCGGTGGGCGTGGTGTGCGCCGGATGGGCACTGGTCGGAGGCCTCGCCGGGGCCGCCGTGGGACTGGCCGTCGCGGTGGGGGTGTGGCGGTGGCGGCTGAGGCAGGAGACGGCCGGCGCGGAACCGGGGGCACCCGACCTCGCCGAGGCGGCCCGGCAACTGCCCCTCGCCGCCGACCTGCTGGCGGCCTGCATCGCGGCGGGTGCCGGCCCGGTGATCGCGGCGCAGGCGGTGGGTGAGGCCCTGGGCGGCCCTGTCGGCGACGCCCTCGCCCGGGGTGCGGCGGAGGTGCGACTGGGCGGCGAACCGGGCGTGGCCTGGCGAAGGTTGGGTGCCGTTCCGGGTGCCGGAGGTCTGGCCCGGCTGCTCGAACGGGCCGATGTGTCCGGGATGCCCGCCGCGGTGCCGGTCGCGCGGCTCGCCGCGGAGGCCCGGGCCGACTGGGGCCGCGCCGCGACGGCCAGGGCCCGGCGAGCGGGCGTGATGGTGAGCGCGCCGGTCGGGCTGTGCTTCCTGCCCGCGTTCATCGCGGTCGGCGTGCTGCCCGTGGTGATCGGACTCGCGGGCGGGGTGCTCGGAAGGGGTGGTGGCTGAGGCGGCGACGGACCGGAGGCAGTGAGCGACAACCAGCAGAAGTGTGGAAGTTCGGACTCTTTCCTACGGGGGTTGAGATGTATCAGGCGGTGCGGGCACGGCTGCGTGCCCTGGTGTGCGGGATGCGGGCGGCGCGGAGGGACGCGGGGATGGTCACCTCCGAGTACGCGATGGGAATCGTCGCTGCGGTGGCGTTCGCGGTGGTGCTCTACAAGGTCGTCACGAGCGGCCCGGTCAGCGCGGAACTCCAGAACATCGTGAAGGACGCCCTCAATGCGCGGATGTGAGCGGGGCGCGGACCGGGGGTTCGTCACGGCGGAGTCGGCGGTGGTGCTGCCCGTGCTGGTGATGTTCGCGATGGCGCTGGTGTGGGGGCTGCTGGTCGTGGCCGCACAGATCCAGTGTGTGGACGCGGCACGGACGGGTGCGCGTGCGGCAGCCCGGCAGGACTCGCCCGGCGCGGTCGTGGAACTGACCCGCGAGGCGGCTCCGCCCGGGGCGAAGGTGACCGTCAGCCGGGGCGCGGAGCACGTCCGGGTGACCGTCGTGGCCGAGCCGCCGGTGCTGCGCGGTCTGTCCTTCGCCGTGCGTGAGGAGGCCGTGGCGTCGGTGGAGGAGGCGGTGGGCACGTGAGACGGGTCCGGAGATGCACCGGTGTTCGGGCCCACGGTTCGGACCAGGGGTCCGCCACCGTGTGGAGCGTGGGGGCGATCGCCGTGCTGTGTGTGGTGTTCGGGGTCGTCCTCGCGCTCGGGCAGGCCGTCGTGATCCGGCATCGGGCGGCGGGCGGTGCGGATCTCGCGGCGCTCGCCGCGGCGGACCACTGGGCCGACGGCGGTTCGGCGGCCTGCGCCCGGGCCGGCCGGGTGGCCCGGGCCCAGGGTGTGCGGCTCGTGCGGTGCGAGGTCGCCGGGGAGATCTCGGACGTGACGGCGGCGTCGGGACGAGGGCCGTTCACGGCGGAGGTCAGGGCGAGGGCGGGGCCTCCGGCGGTTCAGCCGGGTCCCGGGTCGGCCGCTCAGGCACCGCGTCTGCCGCCTCCGTCTCTTCGGGAGCGCCCTCCTTGCCCGAGGTCACCCGCCTTCTCTCCCGAAGCGCCCTCCGCCCCCGGACCACCCTCCGTCTCCTCCGGAGCCCCCTCCAGCAGCACCGTGAGGAGCCGCACCGCCCCCCTCTTGTGCAGCGGGTCGTTGCCGTTGCCGCACTTGGGGGACTGGATGCAGGACGGGCAGCCGGCGTCGCACTCGCAGGAGGCGATGGCCTGGCGGGTGGCGGTCAGCCAGGTGCGGGCGGTGTGGAAGGCCCGCTCCGCGAAGCCCGCGCCGCCCGGGTGGCCGTCGTAGACGAAGACCGTGGGCAGGAGCGTGTCGGGGTGGAGCGGGATCGACACGCCGCCGATGTCCCAGCGGTCACAGGTCGCGAAGAGGGGCAGCAGGCCGATCGACGCGTGCTCGGCGGCGTGCAGGGAGCCGCCGAGGATCTCCGGGTCGATCCTGGCCCGGTCCAGCTGGTCCTCGGTCACGGTCCACCACACGGCGCGGGTGCGCAGCGTACGGGGCGGGAGGTCGAGTTTGGTCTCGCCGAGCACCTCACCGGTGATGAGCCGTCTGCGGAGGAAGGAGACGACCTGGTTGGTGACCTCGACGGAGCCGTAGCAGAGGCGGCCGTCGCCCCACGGGACCTCGACGTCCGTCTCCAGGACGGAGATCGACGTCGTGTCGCGGGCGACCGTGGAGTACGGCGGGGCAGCCTCCTCGACGAGGGCGACGGAGTCCTCCAGGTCCAGCGACCGCACCAGGTACGTGCGGCCCTGGTGGAGGTGGACCGCCCCCTCGTGAACCGTCGAGTGCGCGGCTCCGGCGTCGACCGTGCCGAGCAACCGGCCCGTGCCGGTCTCCACGACCTGGACCGGGCGTCCGCCCTCACCGCGGATGTCCGTCAGGTCGGCGGCGCGCTCGCGGCGGGTCCAGTGCCAGGCCTTGGTGCGGCGGCGCAGCAGCTTCGCGGCCTCCAGTTGGGGCAGGAGGCCCTCGCTGGCCGGGCCGAACAGGGCGAGGTCCTCGTCCGTCAGGGGCAGCTCCGCGGCGGCCGCGCACAGGTGCGGGGCCAGCACGTAGGGGTTGTCGGGGTCGAGGACGGTCGATTCGACGGGCTGGTCGAAGAGGGCCTCGGGGTGGTGGACGAGGAAGGTGTCCAGCGGGTCGTCGCGGGCGACCAGGACGGCCAGCGCCCCCTGGCCGGACCGTCCGGCGCGGCCCGCCTGCTGCCACAGGGAGGCACGCGTGCCCGGGTAGCCGGCGATGACGACCGCGTCGAGGCCGGAGATGTCGATGCCGAGTTCGAGGGCGTTCGTCGCGGCGAGGCCCAGCAGTTCACCCGAATGGAGGGCTTGTTCGAGAGCGCGGCGTTCTTCGGGCAGATAGCCGCCCCGGTAGGCCGCGACACGCCGGGCCAGCGACCGGTCGACCTCGCCCAGCCGCTCCTGGGAGATGACCGAGATCAGCTCGGCGCCGCGCCGGGAACGGACGAAGGCGACCGAGCGCACGCCCTGCACGGTGAGGTCGGTCAGCAGGTCGGCGGCCTCGGCGGTTGCGGTACGCCGGACGGGGGCGCCCTTCTCGCCGTGCAGCTCGGTCAGCGGCGGCTCCCAGAGGGCGAACACCAGTTCACCGCGGGGGGAGGCGTCGTCGGCCACTTCCAGCACCGGCACGCCGGTGAGGCGGCGGGCGGCCACGGAGGGCTCGGCGGCGGTTGCCGAGGCCAGCAGGAACACCGGCGACGCGCCGTAGCGGGCACACAGTCGGCGCAGCCGGCGCAGCACCTGGGCGACGTGCGAGCCGAAGACGCCGCGGTAGGTGTGGCACTCGTCGATGACGACGTACTTCAGCGACTTCAGGAAGGAGGACCAGCGGGGGTGGGACGGCAGGATGCCGCGATGCAGCATGTCCGGGTTGGTCAGGACGTAGTTGGCGTACTGGCGGATCCACTCGCGTTCCTCGAACGAAGTATCGCCGTCGTACACGGCTGCGCGCACGGAATTGCCCAGCGGATGTGAAAGTTCCTTCACAGAGCGGCACTGGTCCGCCGCGAGAGCCTTGGTGGGAGCCAGGTAGAGGGTGGTCGCGCCGCGGCCGTTCGGGGCCTCCGAACCCTCCAGAAGGGTGGAGAAGACCGGCACCAGGTAGGCCAGGGACTTGCCGGAGGCCGTGCCGGTGGCGACGACGACCGACTCGCCGTCCAGGGCGTGCTCGGCCGCGCGTGCCTGGTGGGCCCAGGGATGCTCGATGCCCGCGGCGCGCACGGCCGCGACGACCTCCGCGCGGATCCGGTCCGGCCAGACGGCATGCCGACCCTCACGCGGGGGCAAGTGCTCCGTATGAGTAATGCGAGAAGCCCTGCTGGGGCCGGACGCGAGCCGGTCCAGGACCGCGCCCGGCGCGGGTCGGGGGGCGGGGTCCGTCCGGGTTCGATCGGATCGGTGATTCTTGGCCATCGGCACCGAGTGTGTCACTGGCGTGACGGACAATGGAGCCAAGGCGTCGTGCACGCCTGCCGGTAAGTGATTGAATGCCATCGCGGCTGGCGAAGCGTCCAGGGGCTGAAGCCGAATGCCCCTAGGGCGACCGCTCGATAGCAAGGTGCTGGAGGATCCGTGGACCTGTCCCTGTCGACCGAAACCATGGGCGATCGCACGATCGTCAGGGTCGGTGGCGAAATCGACGTATATACCGCGCCCAAGCTGCGCGAGCAGTTGGTCGAGCTGGTGAACGACGGCAATTTCCACCTTGTCGTCGACATGGAGGGCGTGGACTTCCTCGACTCCACCGGGCTCGGCGTCCTGGTCGGCGGCCTGAAGCGCGTGCGTGCCCATGAGGGCTCCCTGCGCCTGGTCTGCAACCAGGAGCGCATTCTGAAGATCTTCCGTATCACCGGCCTCACCAAGGTGTTCCCGATTCACACCTCGGTCGAGGAAGCGGTTGCGGCCACCGACTGACTCCGGGCCCGGGCCGTGCGCTCGGGCCGGCCGTCGTTCGGCAGAAGTGAAGACCGAGGGGGCCCGGGCTTTCGGTGGCCCGGAGCCTCTCGACAGCACGCCCGTGATTGCGAGGGGGATGCATGGCCACCGTTGAGCTCCGCTTCAGCGCGCTGCCCGAGCATGTCAGGACCGCCCGGCTGGTGGCGGCAGCGGTGGCGCGCAGGGCCGGAGTGGACGAGGCCGTCCTCGACGAGGTCAGGCTCGCCGTCGGCGAGGCGTGCACCCGCGCCGTCGGACTGCATCAGACCGGCGGGATCTCGGCACCGGTCATGGTGCTGCTGATCGAGGAGGAGAAGCAGTTCTCCATCGAGGTCGGCGACGAGGCCCCGCACGTGGTTTCCGGCGAGCGCGCCCCCGGGGCCGGACCCGGCGACGCCGACGGTGAGGCCGACGAGGACGAAATGGGCCTCGCGGTCATCAGCGGACTCGTCGACGACGTCGAGGTCAGCGCGGGACAGCACGGCGGGCGGATCAAGATGACCTGGCCGACCACGCCGCCGCCGACGATCCTGGTCTGACCCGCCACCGCGTACGTTGTTCTTCCGAAGGGCCCCACCCGTGGGGCCCTTCGTCATGTGCGGGTGTCAGTGCCCGCCTTTACAGTAGGTCCTGTGCTGTTCATCGCGTGAATTCGTTCACGATCATTCGCGCGCCCTCCGGCAGCCTAGGAATGCTTTCAGGGCATTACTTCGGACGGCCAATTCCGTTTATCGCGCTCTGTTTTGATCAGGTTCCGGTACCTACAATCCCGTCCACATCTTGAGCTCAGCCCAAGCGTCAAGGAGGACGAATGGCGGGGCTTTTCCTCTCACAACAGTCGGGCCATCCCACCGACCTCGCAGCCGCCGTACTGACCGATGGCAACCGCGTCCTCATCGTGGTCATCGCGGTCGTCGCACTGGCGGCCCTGGTGCTCGCGGGGGTCCTGGTGCGCCAGGTACTCGCGGCCGGCGAGGGCACCGACAGCATGAAGAAGATCGCGGCAGCGGTCCAGGAAGGCGCCAACGCCTATCTGGCCCGTCAGCTGCGCACGCTCGGCGTATTCGCCGTGGTCGTGTTCTTCCTGCTCATGCTGCTGCCCGCGGACGACTGGAGTCAGCGTGCCGGACGGTCGGTGTTCTTTCTGATCGGAGCGGCGTTCTCGGCGGCCACCGGCTATATCGGCATGTGGCTCGCCGTACGCAGCAATGTGCGTGTCGCCGCGGCGGCGCGTGAAGCCACTCCGGCTCCAGGCGAGCCGGAAAAGGATCTGACCACTGTCTCGCACAAGGCGATGAAGATCGCTTTCCGTACGGGCGGTGTGGTCGGCATGTTCACGGTGGGGCTCGGCCTGCTCGGTGCCTCCTGTGTGGTGCTGGTGTACGCGGCCGACGCGCCGAAGGTGCTCGAGGGCTTCGGCCTCGGTGCCGCGCTGATCGCGATGTTCATGCGTGTCGGCGGCGGCATCTTCACCAAGGCCGCCGACGTCGGCGCCGACCTGGTCGGCAAGGTCGAACAGGGCATTCCGGAGGACGACCCGCGCAATGCCGCGACCATCGCCGACAACGTGGGCGACAACGTCGGCGACTGCGCGGGCATGGCGGCCGACCTCTTCGAGTCGTACGCCGTGACCCTGGTCGCCGCGCTGATCCTCGGCTCGGCGGCCTTCGGCGACGCCGGGCTCGGCTTCCCGCTGCTCGTGCCGGCGATCGGTGTGGTCACCGCCATGATCGGCATCTTCGCGGTGGCGCCCAGGCGCGCCGACCGCAGCGGCATGAGCGCCATCAACCGCGGGTTCTTCATCTCCGCGGTGATCTCGCTGGTGCTGGTGGCGGTGGCGGTCTTCGTCTACCTGCCGGGGAAGTACTCCGAGCTCGACGGGGTCACCGACACCGCGATCCTGGGCAAGGACGGCGACCCGCGGGTCCTCGCGCTCGTCGCGGTGGCCATCGGCATCGTGCTCGCCGCCCTGATCCAGCAACTGACCGGCTACTTCACCGAGACCACCCGCCGGCCCGTCAGGGACATCGGCAAGACCTCGCTCACCGGCCCGGCCACCGTCGTCCTCGCCGGTATCTCCGTCGGTCTCGAATCCGCCGTCTACACCGCCCTGTTGATCGGCCTCGGCGTGTACGGGGCGTTCCTGCTCGGCGGCACGTCGATCATGCTGGCGCTGTTCGCGGTGGCGCTGGCCGGCACCGGTCTGCTCACCACGGTCGGTGTGATCGTCGCGATGGACACCTTCGGGCCCGTCTCCGACAACGCGCAGGGCATCGCGGAGATGTCCGGTGACGTCGAGGGCGCGGGTGCGCAGGTGCTCACCAACCTGGACGCGGTCGGCAACACCACCAAGGCGATCACCAAGGGCATCGCGATCGCCACGGCGGTGCTCGCGGCGGCGGCGCTGTTCGGGTCGTACCGCGACGCGATCTTCACCGGCGCGCGGGACGTGGGCGAGAAACTCAGCGGGGAGGGCGCCCCGATGAGCCTGATGATGGACATCTCGCAGCCCAACAACCTCGTGGGGCTCATCGCCGGCGCGGCGGTCGTCTTCCTCTTCTCGGGGCTGGCGATCAACGCCGTGTCGCGGTCGGCGGGTTCCGTGGTCTACGAGGTGCGGCGGCAGTTCCGTGAGAAGCCCGGGATCATGGACTACAGCGAGAAACCGGAGTACGGCAAGGTCGTCGACATCTGTACCAAGGACGCCTTGCGCGAGCTCGCCACGCCCGGTCTGCTGGCCGTGATGGCGCCCATCTTCATCGGGTTCACGCTGGGCGTCGGAGCGCTCGGCGCATTCCTGGCGGGCGCGATCGGCGCGGGCACGCTGATGGCGGTGTTCCTCGCCAACTCCGGTGGCGCCTGGGACAACGCCAAGAAACTCGTCGAGGACGGACACCACGGCGGCAAGGGCAGCGAGGCGCACGCGGCGACCGTGATCGGAGACACGGTCGGTGACCCCTTCAAGGACACCGCGGGGCCCGCGATCAACCCGTTGCTGAAGGTCATGAACCTGGTCTCGCTGCTCATCGCGCCCGCGGTGATCAAGTTCTCCTACGGTCCGGACAAGAGCATCGGGGTGCGGATTCTGGTCGCCGCCCTCGCGTTCCTCGTGATCGCCGGGGCGGTGTACGTGTCAAAGCGGCGCGGAATCGCGATGGGTGACGAGGACAACGCCGGGTCAAAGCCCAAGTCGGCCGATCCGGCGGTGGTTTCGTAGGGAGGATTCCGAGCCCCGTTTCAAGGTGCGGGCGGGTGGCGCGCGTTGGCGCGTCGCCCGCCCGCGCTGTGTGGGTACACGCTCACGCGTGAGCCTTCTCTCGCTTGGTGCAAAAGGTTACAAAAGGGTCTTAATAGGTGCTCGGCGTGCGGTTGCCGTGCATCTGGCGTGTATGTTCCGGGGCCGAGAGCCATGGAAGGGACCAAACCGGTGAACAAGAAGCTCGCGGCCGCACTGTCCGGCGGTGCGGTACTGGTACTGGCGCTGTCCGGCTGCGGCGGCGACGACAGCAACGACAAGCTCGACTCCTGGGCCAAGCAGGTCTGTGACGCCGTACAGCCGCAGGCCAAGAAGATCGAGTCGGCCAATGCGGCGATCCAGAAGGAGACCTCGGACAACAGCACGCCCGAGGACGTCCAGAAGACCGACGCAAAGGCCTTCCAGGACATGTCCGACGCCTACAAGGCGATCGGGACCGCTGTGAACAAGGCCGGGGCCCCTGACGTGGAGAACGGCGAGAAGAAGCAGCAGGACGCGGTCAAGGAGCTCAACGCGATCTCCGCCTCGTACGCCTCTCTGAAGAAGCAGGTCGACGGCCTGGACACGAAGGACCAGGGCAAGTTCGCCGACGGTCTGAAGGACATCGCCACCGAGCTGGACAAGCTGAGCCAGAGCGGAAACGACGCCCTCAAGAACCTGGAGGAGGGCGAGGTCGGCCAGGCGATGGCCAAGCAGCCCAGCTGCAAGGCGGCCACGGCGCCGGCGGGGACCACCCAGAGCTGAGCTGAGGCCCGCAGCGGCGGGCGGCGCGGTGGTGCAGGAGCGACTGTTGAGTCGTAGGTGACCGACGCCGCCTGATGCGCCGTACGGTGGGAACCGGTCTCGTACGGCGGGAACCGGGGTCGTACGGGAACGGGTGCCGTACGGCGGGAACGCCGCCGTGCGGCGGGAATGCGTGCCGTCCCCCGCACGGGCAGGTGCGGCACCCGCACCGGCGGCCACAATGGGGGGCGTGAGTAACGCCAGCCAGTCACCCCTGCCCCCGCTGCCCGCCTCCGACCGTCCCGATGTCGCCGCCCGGCTCCGGGACGCCCTGCTCGCGGCCTCCTTCACCGCCGACGGGCTGCTCGAACTGCTCGGCGCCCCCGCGTACGCGGCACTGGCCCGGAGCGAGACCGTGCCCGCGCTCCGGGCGACCCGCGGGGACACGCCCCTGGAGATGCTCGTCCGGCTGTTCCTGCTCCAGCAGCCCGTGCCGCATGCGCGCGTGGCGGAGGCCCTGCCCGTGGACGCCTGCCTGGAGAGCGGCTGGCTGACCCGGGTCGGCGCGGACGAACTCGCCGCCACCGTGGACGTCCGGCCCTACGGCGGGCCCGGCGGCGAGGACTGGTTCATCGTGTCGGACCTCGGCTGCGCGGTCGGCGGCGCCGGCGGGATCGGCCGACGTGAGGAAGGCGTGGTCCTCGGAGTCGGCGGCGCCTCCACGACCCTCGCCGGCATCACCGTCCGCACGCCCGCCGCCGCGGCGCTCGACCTCGGCACGGGCTCCGGCATCCAGGCCCTGCACGCGGCGCAGCACGCCACCCGCGTGGTGGCCACCGACCTCAATCCGCGCGCCCTGCACATCACCGCTCTCACGCTGGCGCTGTCCGGCACCGCGGCGGTCGAACGGCGCCAGGGCTCCCTCTTCGAACCGGTCCGCGGCGACGAGACCTTCGACCTGATCGTGTCCAACCCGCCCTTCGTCATCTCCCCCGGCGCGCGGCTCACCTACCGCGACGGCGGGATGGGCGGGGACGATCTGTGCCGCACGCTCGTTCAGGAGGCAGGGGAGCGGCTGAACGAGGGCGGGTTCGCGCAGTTCCTCGCCAACTGGCAGCACGTGGAAGGGGAGGACTGGCAGGACAGGCTCAGGTCATGGGTGCCCCGGGGCTGCGACGCGTGGATCGTGCAGCGCGAGGTGCAGGACATCAATCAGTACGCCGAGCTGTGGCTGCGTGACGCGGGTGACCACCAGGGCGACACGGCGGAGTACCAGGCGCGGTACGACGCATGGCTCGACGAGTTCGAGGCGCGCAAGGTGAAGGCCGTCGGCTTCGGCTGGATCACCCTGCGCAAGACGGGCGCGGCCGTGCCCTCGCTCACGGTGGAGGAGTGGCCGCACCCGGTCGAGCAGCCGCTCGGCGACACGATCCGGGCCCACTTCGACCGGCTCGACCACCTGCGCGACCACGACGACGCCGCCCTGCTTGAAGGACACTTCCGGCTCGCCGCCGAGATCGTGCAGGAGCAGGTCGGGCTGCCCGGCGCGGAGGATCCCGAGCATGTCGTGCTGCGCCAGAACCGCGGCATGCGCCGGGCGACCCGGGTGGACACCGTCGGCGCGGGATTCGCGGGCGTCTGCGACGGCACGATGAGCGCGGGCCGCATCCTCGACGCCATCGCCCAGCTGATCGGCGAGGACCCGGTCATGCTGCGCGACCGCACACCGGCCCAGATCCGGCTGCTGGTCCAGCAGGGGTTCCTGGAACCGGTCCGCTGAGGGAACTGAGGGGCTGAAGGGACTGAAGTGACTGAGGGGGCTGAAGGGGCTGCCGAGGGGTGGCCCCGGAGGTCGTGGCGGAGACTCGCCAACAAATTCGAGTCGATTTGAAGACCTCGTCCGAAACGGGTCACGAGGAACCGGACGCCCTTGATCCACCGTCGTGTCGCCCCTGCGTTCACCTCGGGTTCGCCTGCCCGCCGCCCGCGCGTGTCAGCCTCCCGTGGCTGGGGATGCGCGGACAGGGGAAAAGGGGCACAGCGGGTCATGGAGAGCGAACCGGCGATCTTCGCGGGAGCGGTGTTCTCCCTGTTCGGAGGTGGGCTACTGGTGTGGACCGTGACCTGCGTGCGCCGGCAGCGGCCCATCGCCGTAGGTGTGAGCCCCGTCGCATCGGCGACCCTCGCCGGCGTCGTCTCGGTGCTCGCGCTGGCGCTCGGAACGTGGTGCTTCACGCGCCTGTGAGGTGGGCTCCGGCGACGCAGCGGCCGGTGACCGGGGGGTCGCGCTCCGCACAGGGACCGCCCTGCTCCCGGCACTCCGGGCGGCAGGATTGGTGGTAGTCGGGTTACCGTTCGAGTGGCCGTTGCGGGCTTTTCCCGTTTGACACGGGGGCGGGATGTACCGTCACACTCCGCAGCGTCACCACGTACCCCAGCCCCGGTAAGCGACTCCGGGGAGGCCCCAGCGTCGACCGGAGAGAAGAGCGAAGTTGTCCCCGACCAGCGAGACCGCAGAGGGCGGCCGCCGACTCGTCATCGTCGAGTCGCCCGCCAAGGCGAAGACGATCAAGGGCTATCTCGGCCCCGGATACATCGTCGAGGCGAGCGTCGGGCACATCCGCGACCTTCCCAACGGCGCCGCCGAGGTGCCCGAGAAGTACACCGGCGAGGTCCGCCGCCTCGGTGTGGACGTCGAACACGACTTCCAGCCGATCTATGTGGTCAACGCCGACAAGAAGGCGCAGGTCAAGAAGCTCAAGGACCTGCTCAAGGAGTCCGACGAACTCTTCCTCGCCACCGATGAGGACCGCGAGGGCGAGGCCATCGCCTGGCACCTCCAGGAGGTGCTCAAGCCCAAGGTCCCGGTCAAGCGGATGGTCTTCCACGAGATCACCAAGGCCGCGATCCAGGCCGCCGTGGCCAACCCGCGCCAGCTCAACCAGAAGCTCGTCGACGCCCAGGAGACCCGCCGCATCCTCGACCGCCTCTATGGCTACGAGGTCTCGCCGGTCCTGTGGAAGAAGGTCATGCCGCGGCTGTCCGCGGGCCGCGTCCAGTCCGTCGCCACCCGACTCGTGGTGGAGCGGGAACGCGAGCGCATCGCCTTTCGTTCGGCTGAGTACTGGGACCTGACGGGCACCTTCGCGACCGGCCGCGCCGGAGACTCGTCGGACCCGTCGTCGCTGGTCGCGCGCCTGCAGACCGTCGACGGCAGGCGGGTCGCGCAGGGCCGCGACTTCGACTCCCTGGGACAACTGAAGAGCGCGAACACCCTCCACCTCGACGAGGCGAACGCCCGCGCCCTGGCCGCCGCCCTGGAGCAGACGCAATTCGCCGTCCGCTCCGTCGAGTCCAAGCCCTACCGCCGCTCGCCGTACGCCCCGTTCCGTACGACGACGATGCAGCAGGAGGCCAGCCGCAAGCTCGGCTTCGGCGCGAAGGCCACCATGCAGGTCGCGCAGAAGCTGTACGAGAACGGCTTCATCACCTACATGCGTACGGACTCCACGACCCTGAGCGACACGGCGGTCGCCGCCGCCCGCGCCCAGGTCACGCAGCTGTACGGCGCCGACTACCTGCCGCCGCAGCCGAGGACGTACGCCGGGAAGGTCAAGAACGCGCAGGAGGCCCACGAGGCGATCCGCCCCTCGGGTGATCGTTTCCGCACTCCCGCCGAGACCGGACTGACCGGTGACCAGTTCAAGCTCTACGAGCTGATCTGGAAGCGGACCGTCGCCTCCCAGATGAAGGACGCGACCGGCAACAGCGTCACGGTGAAGATCGGCGGCACGGCGGCCGACGGCCGTGACGTCGAGTTCAGCGCGTCCGGCAAGACGATCACCTTCCACGGCTTCCTGAAGGCCTACGTCGAGGGTGCCGACGACCCGAACGCCGAGCTGGACGACCGCGAGCGCCGGCTGCCCCAGGTCTCCGAGGGTGACGCACTGAGCGCCCGGGAGATCACGGTCGACGGGCACGCCACCAAGCCCCCGGCCCGCTACACCGAGGCCTCCCTGGTCAAGGAGCTGGAAGAGCGCGAGATCGGCCGCCCGTCGACGTACGCCTCGATCATCGGCACGATCCTCGACCGCGGCTACGTCTTCAAGAAAGGCACGGCCCTGGTGCCGTCCTTCCTGTCCTTCGCCGTGGTCAACCTCCTGGAGAAGCACTTCGGGCGGCTCGTCGACTACGACTTCACCGCCAAGATGGAGGACGACCTCGACCGCATCGCCCGCGGTGAGGCGCAGGCCGTGCCGTGGCTGAAGCGGTTCTACTTCGGCGAGGGCACCGTCAGCGGCGGTGCCGCCGACGCCGGCAACGGCGACGGGGACCACCTCGGCGGCCTCAAGGAGCTGGTGACGGACCTGGGCGCGATCGACGCCCGCGAGGTGTCGTCGTTCCCGGTGGGCAACGACATCGTGCTGCGGGTCGGCCGCTACGGGCCGTACATCGAGCGCGGCGAGAAGGACACCGAGCAGCACCAGCGCGCCGACATCCCCGACGACCTGGCGCCCGACGAGCTGACCGTCGACCTCGCGGAGGAGCTGCTCGCCAAGCCGAGCGGCGACTACGAGCTGGGCACGGACCCGGCCACCGGCCACACGATCGTCGCCAAGGACGGCCGCTACGGCCCGTACGTCACGGAGGTCCTCCCCGAGGGCACCCCGAAGACGGGCAAGAACGCGGTCAAGCCGCGCACGGCGTCCCTGTTCAAGACGATGTCCCTCGACACGGTGACCCTCGACGAGGCCCTCAAGCTGATGTCGCTGCCGCGTGTCGTCGGCGCCGACGCCGAGGGCCAGGAGATCACCGCCCAGAACGGCCGCTACGGCCCGTACCTGAAGAAGGGCACGGACTCGCGCTCGCTCCAGGACGAGGAGCAGCTCTTCACGATCACGCTGGAGGAGGCGCTGGCGATCTACGCCCAGCCCAAGCAGCGTGGCCGGGCCGCGGCCAAGCCGCCGCTGAAGGAGCTGGGCACGGACCCGGTCAGCGAGAAGCCGGTCGTGGTCAAGGACGGCCGCTTCGGCCCGTACGTCACCGACGGGGAGACCAACGCGACCCTGCGCTCCGGCGACAGCGTCGAGGACATCACCCCGGAGCGCGGTTACGAGCTGCTCGCCGAGAAGCGCGCCAAGGGGCCGGCGAAGAAGACCGCGAAGAAGGCGGCCAAGAAGGCGCCGGCCAAGAAGACGACGACGGCCAAGAAGACCGCGGCGAAGAAGACCACGACCGCGAAGAAGACGACGGCCAAGAAGACCACGACCGCCAAGAAGTCCACCACCGCGAAGAAGACGGCCGCCAAGACGGCGACCGCCGCCAAGTCCACGGAGGACTGAGGTCGTTCGAGCCCTGTTCGGAATACGGACCACTCGGCCCGTATCTTCGCCCAGGGTTCGGAAAGCGAACGCCCCGGCAACACTTCGGTGTCGGGGCGTGCGCATGCCAGACCGCGCCCCCCAGGGTGTCGGTGGCTCCCGATAGGCTGAACGCATGACGCGAGCCGACCACCCAACGGCCCCTCAGCCCGCCCCCGACGACGCCCTGGTCGCGGACTCCCGCGAGCGTGCCGTCCGCGCCCTGCTGCGACGACCGCAGCTGAAGCGGTTGTGGAGCGCACAGCTCGTGGGTGGCGTGGGGGACACCCTCGCCCTGCTCGTGCTGGTCCTCCTGGCACTTCAGGCCGCCGTCGCCGAAGGCTCCTTCGGGGGTGGCTACCGGGGCGTGGCGTTCGCAGTGGCGACCGTTTTCGGGGTGCGCATCCTCGCGACGCTGCTGTTCGGCGCCGTTCTGCTCGGTCCGCTCACCGCGCTCACCTCGCAGGACGGCCCGCTCGACCGGCGCTGGACCATGGTGGGCGCCGACGGTCTGCGCGCCGCGCTGCTCATCGTCGCGCCCCTGTGGATCGACTGGATGCCGGAGAACGCACTGGCCGTCCTCCTCGTCACGGCCTTCGTGACCGGGGTCGCCGAGCGGTTCTGGACGGTGTGCCGGGAGAGCGCCGCGCCCGCGCTGCTCCCCGCCCCGCCGCCGGAGGGGGCGACGGTCCGGCCGCTGCCCGATCACATGGACGCCCTGCGCCGGCTGTCGCTGCGCACCGGCTTCGTGGCGATCCCCCTCGCCGCCGTCGCGCTGGTCGTCGCGTCCCTGTTCAACAACCTGCTGGGCGCCGGCATCGACTGGTTCGGCCAGCACCAGGCGGCCCTCGCCTCCTACGTGGCCGCCGGGCTGTTCGCCGCGTCCCTGTCCGTGCTGACCTTCCTGGAGCTGCCCGGCACCCGCACCCCGCGCGCGCGGTCGCCGCTCGAGGGGCTGCGCCGCCCGAGGACCGGCACCGGCTCCGACAAGGGCCGCACCGGCGCGATGCCGCTGCTGGTCCTGTCCTGCGCGGCCGTCGCCGCGGCGGTGTCGGCCGCCGTCGCCGTGGCCGTGCTGCACGCCAAGGACCTGGGCGGCGGCCCGGTGCTCTACGGCCTGTTCGTGGCCGCGCTGACCGGTGGTGTCGTCGTCGGCATCCGCACGGCGCCCGCGCTGGTGCCCGCCCTGTCGCGCCGCCGGCTGCTCGCGCTGACCATCGCCTTCACCGGTGTCGCCCTGCTGGCCGCCGGGCTGATCCCGGACGTCACCACCGTGCTGCTGATCCTCGCGCTGGCCGGCGTCGGCGCGGGCCTGTCCGCCAACGTCGGGCACACCCTCTTCGACCAGGAGACCGAGGAGTACCGGCGCCCCCGCACGACGGAGCACCTGCACGCGGTCGTCCGGGTCTGCGTGGCGCTCGGCGCCCTCATCGCCCCGCTGGTCGCGGCGGCGATCGGGCCGCACCGGCTGGAGAGCGGCAAGTTCGTCTTCGCGCACGGCGGCGCGGCCTTCACGCTGATGCTGGCCGGTGCCCTGCTGCTGCCGGTCGCCGCCCTGGTGCTGGCCAAGGTCGACGACCGTTCCGGTGTGCCGCTGCGGCAGGACCTGAAGGACGCGCTGCTCGGCGGGGACGACCCGGAGCAGGGAGCCGCGGCCTCCGGCTTCTTCATCGCCCTGGAGGGCGGCGACGGGGCCGGCAAGTCCACGCAGGCCGAGGCGCTCGCCGAGTGGATCCGCGCCAAGGGCCACGAGGTCGTGCTGACGCGTGAGCCCGGTGCCACACCGGTGGGCAAGCGGCTGCGGTCGATCCTGCTGGACGTGTCGAGCGCGGGCCTGTCGCACCGCGCGGAGGCGCTGCTGTACGCGGCCGACCGGGCCGAGCACATCGACACCGTCGTACGGCCCGCCCTGGAGCGTGGCGCGGTCGTCATCTCCGACCGGTACATCGACTCCTCCGTCGCCTACCAGGGCGCCGGCCGCGACCTGTCGCCGACCGAGATCGCCCGGATCAACCGCTGGGCGACGAACGGGCTCGTGCCGCACCTGACCGTGCTGCTGGACGTCGCGCCGGAGACCGCGCGCGAGCGGTTCACCGAGGCGCCGGACCGGCTGGAGTCGGAGCCCGCCGAGTTCCACGCGCGCGTGCGGGCCGGTTTCCTCACCCTGGCCGCCGCCGACGCCGGGCGGTACCTGGTGGTCGACGCGGGCCAGGAGCCCGAGTCCGTCACGACGGTCATCCGGCACCGGCTCGACCAGGTGCTGCCGCTGTCCGAGGCCGAGATCAAGGCCCAGGAGGAGGCGCGGAGGAAGGCCGAGGAGGAAGCCCGCCGCAAGGCCGAGGAAGAGGCCGCCCGCAAGGCCGAGGAGGAGCGCCTGGAGCGCGAGCGTCAGGAGCAGCTCGCCAAGCTGCGCGCCGAGGAGGAGGAGCGCAAGCGCCGCGAGCTGGAGGAGGCGCAACGCCGCGAGGCCGAACGGCAGGCGGAGGAGGCCCGGCGCCGCGCCGAGGAAGCGCAGCGGAAGGCCGAGGAGGAACGGGCCCGGCTCCTCGCGGAGGAGAAGGCCCGCGCCGAGGCGGAGGCCCGCCGCAAGGCGGAGGAGGAGCGCCGCCGCAAGCAGGCCGAGGAAGAGGCGCGACTGCGTGCCGAGGCCGAGGCGCTCCGCTTGGAGAAGCAGCGCAAGGCCGAGGCGGCACTGCTGCGGGCCGAGGAAGCCCGACGGCTCGCCGAGGCGGCTGCGGCTGCGGCCGAGGCCGGGCCGAAGAGCACGGCTCCGAAGAGCACGGCTTCGAAGAGCACGGCTTCGAAGAGCACGGCTTCGAAGAGCACGGCTTCGAAGAGCCCCGCTCCGCAGCGTGCCGCGGGTTCCGTGACCGGTCAGGACGCGGCGACCGTGCCCACGCCGGTGGTGACACCGGGTGGTGCGGGAGACGACACGACCGTGCTGCGCCCGGTGCGGGACGAACAGCGGGGTCCGGACCGGGCCGCCGCCGGGTCGGAGGCCGAGGTGACGGCCGAGCTGCCGAAGCCGCCTGTTCCGCCTCGCGCCGGCGACGAGACCGAGGTGCTGCCGCAGGTGCCCGACCGGGACGCCTCCGGTGCGGCCGACGAGACGGCGGTGCTGCCTCCGGTCCGGCCGGGCGACGCCGAGGAGACGGCGGTGCTGCCCCCGGTCCGGCCGGCGGACACCGAGGAGACGGCCGTCCTCCCGCCGGTGCGCGGGGACGACCCGGCGGACCGGGTTCCGCCCGGGTACTTCCGCAAGGACGCCCCGGCCCCCCGGCCCGACGGCACCGAGGACCGTACGCGGGAGATGCCCCAGGTCGACGCCGACGGGGCGCCGCGCCGCCGCCGGTCCGACTGGGCCGAGGAGACGCCGCTGGACGACCTGCCCTCACTGGCGGACGAGCTGCTCGGACCGCACGACGAGGAGCCGGACGACGGACGCGGCCGCCGAGGCAGGGGTGGCCGGGGGCGCTGAGGCCTCCTGCGCATGCGAGGCCAGGTGGGGGCGGCAGGCGTTGTCAGTGGTCGCCCCCACAATGGATCCCGCAACGCGGAACGTGACGGAAGGGCGGCGTGACCCATGACCGTGTGGGACGACCTCGTCGGGCAGGAGAGGGTGAGCGAGCAGCTGGCCGCTGCCGCCCGGGACGCCGACGCCCTGGTCACCGCTGCCGTCACCGGCACCCCGCCGCCCGAGGCGTCGAAGATGACGCACGCGTGGCTGTTCACGGGCCCGCCCGGCGCCGGGCGCAACCAGGCGGCCCGCGCGTTCGCGGCGGCGCTGCAGTGTGTCAGCCCCGACCGCGCCCTCGGCGGCTCCCCGGGCTGCGGCTTCTGCGACGGCTGCCACACGGCACTGATCGGCACACACGCCGACGTCACCTCCGTCGCCGCCGTCGGCAGTCAGATCCTCGCCGAGGACATGCGCGACACCGTCCGCAAGTCGTTCACGTCGCCGGCGACCGGCCGCTGGCAGATCATCCTCGTCGAGGACGCCGAGCGGCTGAACGAGAAGTCGGCCAACGCCGTCCTCAAGGCCGTGGAGGAGCCCGCCCCCCGCACGGTCTGGCTGCTGTGCGCCCCCTCCATCGAGGACGTCCTGCCGACCATCCGCTCCCGCTGCCGCCACCTGAACCTGAGCACGCCGAGGGTCGACGCCATCGCCGACATGCTCGTCCGCCGCGAGGGCATCGAGCCGGACGTCGCGGCTGCGGCGGCCCGCGCGACCCAGGGCCATGTCGAGAGGGCACGCCGCCTGGCCACCGATCCGGCCGCGCGCGAACGCCGTGCTGCCGTGCTCAGGCTGCCGCTGCGCGTCGAGGACATCGGTGGCGCGCTCAAGGCGGCTCAGGAGCTGGTCGACGCGGCCGCCGAGGACGCCAAGCAGCTCGCGGAGGAGATGGACTCCAAGGAGACCGAGGAGCTGAAGGCCGCGCTCGGCGCCGCCCAGGGGGGCCGCATGCCCCGGGGCACCGCGGGCGTGATGAAGGACCTGGAGGACAAGCAGAAGCGCCGCAGAACGCGCACGCAGCGTGACAGCCTCGATCTCGCCCTGACCGACCTCACGGCCTTCTACCGCGACGTCCTCGCCCTTCAGCTCGGCTCGCGCGTGGCCATCGCCAACGCGGACGCCGAGGACGCCCTGGAGCGGCTCGCCCGCGGCAGCTCCCCGGAGTCCACGCTCCGCCGCATCGAGGCGATCGCCGCCTGCCGCGACGCCCTCGACCGCAATGTGGCGCCGCTGCTCGCGGTGGAGGCGATGACGATGGCCCTCAGAGCGGGCTGAGGAAACGGGGGGCCGGGTCCGGCCGGCCGCCCCACGTCGAGAGGACCGGCCCTGGCGGCCCGCACCGAACCGGCCGGCTCCGGCGCTCCGGCGGCTCCGGGTTGACGCCGTAACTCGTACGAGGCACGACACGCACGCACGGCACCCATTCCGTCGCCCAGAGTTACGCTCGCTGGATGTACACACGGCGCACCCCCCGTTCCGCCTCCGGCTCCGGTGGTCTCCACCGCAGGACACGAAGCCGGGCCAAGACCGCCGCCGGTCTGCTCGCCACGGCCGCGCTGCTCGTCTCCGCCTGCTCCTCCGGGAGTGCGACGACATCAGCCGCCTCGGCGGCGGCGGAGGCGGCGCTGGTCGAGCTGCCGCAGGCCACGCCCGCGGCGCTGACGTCGTACTACGGGCAGAAGCCGACCTGGCGCGGTTGCGGTGTCCCGGGCTTCGAGTGCGCCACCCTCAAGGCGCCGCTCGACTACGCCAAGCCGTCCTCCGGCGACGTCCGGCTCGCCCTCACCCGCAAGAAGGCCACCGGCCCCGGCAAGCGGCTGGGCTCGCTGCTCGTGAACCCGGGCGGGCCGGGCGGCTCTGCGATCGGCTACGTACAGGCGTACGCGGGCATCGGCTACCCCGCCGAGGTGCGGGCCCGCTACGACATGGTGGCGGTCGACCCGCGCGGCGTGGCCCGCAGCGAGCCCGTCAAGTGTCTGGACGGGCCGGACATGGACACGTACACGCAGACGGACTCCACCCCCGACGACGGCAAGGAGACGGACGGGCTGGTCGCGGCGTACCGGACGTTCGCCGAGGGCTGCGGCGCGGACTCGCCCCGGCTGCTGCGCCACGTGTCCACCGTGGAGGCGGCCCGGGACATGGACATCGTGCGGGCGGTACTCGGCGACAAGAAGCTGAACTACGTCGGGGCCTCGTACGGCACGTTCCTCGGGGCGACGTACGCCGGGCTCTTCCCGGACCGGGCGGGGCGGCTGGTGCTGGACGGCGCGATGGACCCGTCGCTGCCGGCCCGGCGGCTGAACCTCGAACAGACGGCGGGCTTCGAGACGGCGTTCCGGTCGTTCGCGAAGGACTGCGCACGGCAGACGGACTGCCCGCTGGGCGGCAAGGGCACCTCGCCCGAGCGGGTCGGCGAGAACCTCAAGGCGTTCTTCGCGAAGCTGGACAGGCGGCCCGTCCCCACCGGCGACGCCGACGGCCGCAGGCTCACCGAGTCGCTCGCCACGACCGGTGTGATCGCGGCCATGTACGACGAGGGCTCCTGGGAGCAGCTGCGCGAGGCGCTGACCTCCGCGATGAAGGAGAACGACGGCTCCGGACTGCTCGTCCTGTCCGACGGCTACTACGAGCGGGACGCCGACGGCGCCTACAGCAACCTGATGTTCGCCAACGCGGCGGTGAACTGCCTGGACCTGCCGGCCTCCTTCGACACCCCCGACGAGGTGAGCAGGGCCCTGCCCGAGTTCGAGAAGGCGTCGCCGGTCTTCGGCAAGGGCCTCGCGTGGGCCGCGCTGAACTGCGCGTACTGGCCGGTGCAGGCCACGGGTGAGCCGCACCGCATCGAGGCGAAGGGCGCCGCACCCATCGTCGTGGTCGGCACGACCCGCGACCCCGCGACGCCCTACCGCTGGGCGAAGGCCCTGGCCGGCCAGCTCTCCTCGGCGCGCCTGCTGACCTACGAGGGCGACGGCCACACGGCCTACGGCCGCGGCAGCTCCTGCATCGACCGGACGATCAACGCGTACCTCCTACGGGGCATCCCGCCCACGGACGGAAAGCGCTGCTCATAATGCTGCTCACAGCCCTGCTCCCAGCCCCGGAAGGGCCGCCTCCGGGGCTGGTGCGGAGCACCCTCCGAAACTGTGTAGACTTACCGACGTTGCTGATCGCACCATGGTGCGGACAGCGCGCCGCCTTAGCTCAGATGGCCAGAGCAACGCACTCGTAATGCGTAGGTCTCGGGTTCGAATCCCGAAGGCGGCTCTGTGGAAGCCCTGGGACTCACTCGCCGTGACCTGGGGCTTTTGCTTTTAACGGATGCGGCGCCGCCGCTGGGCGCGTGCTGCTCGGCGGTCCACGGTCTCAGTTCTGGTCTCAGTTGTGGGTTCCGGGCCAGGCATGAAGTGGTCTCCCATGCGGCGCATCGCGTCCTTGGAGAGGTGTGATCTTCCCTTCACATAGCGGCGGGTCTGGCTGATCTGGGTGTGCCGGAGGATCTCCATGATGGTTGGCATGTCCACCCCGAGTTCGTTGAGGATCGTGCCGGCGGTGTGGCGGCTGCCGTCGTAGAGGCGGCGGTCGTCGATTCCGGCTTCCTTGAGTAGCTCTTTGAACTCCTCCCAGTCCTGGCGGGGGTCGAGGGGGCGGCCGTCCGGCCGTGTGAAGACCAGCTTGTGTTCCTCCCACGCGTCTCCGGCCGCGGTGCGCATCTCTTCTTGCCGGGCTTGGTGCTCGCGCAGGTAGGGGAGGAACGGCGGTGGAATGGGCACCGGGTTCTGGCTCTTCTTGGTCTTGGGCCGTGTGAAGGCCAGACCGCCGCCTTTCCGCTCGGGGCACACGCTCGCGTGCCTCGTGCAGTCCTTGAGACAGGGCTTGGGGCACCCGCGCTTGTACTTCTTGTGCGCCTTGCAGTCCGGCGGACACGGGTCGAAGCGGTGGAGCCGCTCTCCGCACGCGTGAGGGTCCTTGCAGCCGTGGCGCCACGTGAGCCGCTGGAGTTGCCATTGAGGGTGGAACAGCTCGTTGCCGAAGTCGACGTACGGCCACCGCAGGCCGAGCGTCTCACCCTGGCGGAAGCCCATGCCGACACCGACGCACCACCGCATGAAGGTAGGCCGCTTTGCCGCTGCTTCCAGGAAGGCTTTGGCTTCTTCCTTGGTGAAGGGGTTGGCCTCCGTCTCGTCAACGGTGGGCGGGTCCACCAGGGTGGCCACGTTCTCGACGATGAGCCGGCGGCGGTGGGCGATTTTCAGGGCGCGGGACAGGATGCGGTGCACCTTCAGCACGTGAGACGGTGCGTGTCCCTCGTCGAGCATGATGCGGTACATCCGCTCAAGGTGTTCCGGCTGGAGTTTGTCGATCCGGTGCTTGCCGATGCCGGGGATGATGTCGTTGCGGGTCTTGGACCAGTAGTCGTCCAGGGAACGGGGCTTGAGCTTCAGGGAAGCGATGTCGGTCAGGTACGTGGTCATCCACGTCTCCACGGTGGGCTTGCGGCCGGCCTTGGGTGCGCGCCCCTTGTCGCGGAGCGCCTCCAACTCGCGGACCTTGCGCTTCACTTCCCTTTCGGTCCGCGCCCTGCGGTGGCGGCGGTCGGGGCTGCCGTCGTCCTTGAGGCCCATGGTCACGCGGCCGTGCCACCAGCCGTCGCTGCCCTCGTAGATGGACGATTCCATGTTCGGGTTGCGGGGGCTCAATGTGCTCCTCCATGCGGGAGGCGGCCCCGGATGACTGGTCCGGGGCCGCCTCGGTGCGGGTGGGTCAGTTGGGCACGGCTTCGAGGCTGTTCACGTAGGCCTCAAGGTCGCTTCGGCGGATGCGGCGGGAACGGCCACGCTTGACGTACCTCAGAGATCCTTCGGCCATCAGCTCGTAGACGGTGGAGCGGCCGAATCGGAGGACGGTGGCGGCCTCCTTGGGGGTGTAGAGCAGCTGGTCGGGTGCCAGGGCGGTGGTCATCAGGTGTCTCTCCTCGGAGGTTGCTCGGGGTGCTCTGAGAAGTTGGGGCGATGATGGGTGCGGGTGCCTGCGTCTGTCCGAGGTTCGGATGTCTGCGTCATCGCGTCACGCCCGTCATTTGTGGCTCTGACCTGTGGTTATGCGGTGACGCGGGCAAGTCGGGGCGTGTCACAGGCCGGGGCGGGGTTCTGTCACGTGTGACACGGATGACGGGCCGTGACGCTGGGTTCGGCCGTCTGCGTCACGGTCGTAACCGCTGGTCAGCGCACGGATTCGGGTGGCTGGTGACGTGGGTGACGCAAGGTCTCTTCCCTTAGGAAAAAGGGGGGTGGTGTCTGTGGTGGTGCGCGGCTCAGAACGTGAATGCGGAGCCGCGCGGCGGCACGCCTATGCGGCGGCAAGCCGCCGGAACAACAAGAGGAGCACCGGGCGCCGTGCGGGGTGCTCCTCTTGTTTGTCCGGTCGGCGCGGTCAGAACGCCGGTTCCTGATGGTTGAGGGCGAGCGCGGCGGCGCGGGTCATTTCGATGTAGCGGGCGGCGCTGGTGCGTCCCCAGTCGATGAGGACGCCGCGTGCGGCGAGGGTCGGTTGGAGCCGCTTGAGGCGGTCGGAGAGGACCTTGCCGGTGGTGGGCCAGCCCTTGGGCAGGGGACGGCACTCCTCACCGCTGTAGAGGGTGGTGAGGAGGTGCAGCCACTCCGAGGACGCCATACGGACCTCCGCTCCCGCGTCGAGCCTGCCGGCGTGTTTCAGGACCGTCTGCGCGAGCAGGTCGCCTTCGATGACGTCGTCGTTGAGGTCGTCGAGGCTGGCCCGGTACGCGGCAAGGGAGTTGAAGCCGGTAGCCGCGTCGTGTTGGGCGCACAGGTGGGCGAAGTCGGCCATGCGCAGGTCGGTGGGGGTGTCCGCCTGCGCGGCCCGCACCTTCACTGTCAGGTCCAGCAGGGAGCCGAGAACGAAGGGGAGGATCTCGGCGTACTCGGCCCACAGTTCTGCCTCGGTGCGCCGCACCCGGGGGCGTACGAGGCGGAGCGGGAGGAGGCGTTCGGCGAGGTCGGGCCGGATGACGCCGACGTCGATACCGGTCAGGAGCATGGGGCGCCGGTAGCGGGAGCGGACGACGTCGCCGTCGGTGAACAGCGCGCGTTTGATGCTCTCGGCACCGGTGACGATGCAGCACATGAGGTCGGACAGGTCGGGGGGCAGGTGGGACAGGTTGTCCAGGGCGGTGACCCAGCCGGCAGCAACGGCCGTGATCATGTTCTCCTCGTCTTTGGGGGCGCGGCGCAGGTCGCCGCTCATCCCTTCGATGATCCGCACGAGCATGCGTCCGCCGGTGGACTTGCCCGCCCCTTGCGGGCCGGTGAGGAAGGGTGCAGGGACGGGGACAGAGGGTTCCAGGCAGCCGATCAGCCAGGCGATGGCCAGGCATTCGATTTCGGCGCCGGCGAAGTTGCACAACCGGAGCAGGAGGTCGATGCCCTTGCCATTGGTGTCTTTGGCGGGCAGGGGGAGTTCGCCGGTGAGCTGGGTGCGCCGCCAGCAGACTTCCTGCGGGTCGGGGGTGAGGATGTCCCAGCCGGTGGGGTGGATGCGGACGGACTTGCCGTCGGTCCGCCCGAGGTCGAGCCAGGTCGCGCCGTCGAATCCGGGGGCGACGCGGATGTGGGTGGGCTGTACGTCCTCGGTCAGGGCGAGTGCTTCGATCAAGTCCAGTGCCTCCTTGAGTGCCGTGCCGTTGAACACGCCGATGCCGTCCTTGTAGAGGCCGACCATGAGTTCCTGGCGGTGGCTGCCGGTGGTGCCCTGGGAGCGGATGGGCCGGGCGACGGGGTGGCCGTTGCGCTGGGCGTAGACGGTGCCGTCGATGGTGCGGAAGTACCGGAAATGCCGCTGCGCGTAGTCGGTGATGATCTGGCGGGCGGGAGTCTTCTCGTCCTCGGACACGGTCACATCCCCAGTGCGGTGCGGGCGTTGGTCCACGCGTCGGTGCAGTGCCGCACGGATTCGCCCTTGGCCTGCGCAGCGGTGAACAGCCGGGCGACGTGGGCGTCGGTGAGGCAGTCGCACCGGCCGTGGGTAGAGAGCACGGCGAGGAACATGCGGTACACCGTCGCGTGGATCTCGCCGCGCGCCTGCGTGATGCGCTGCTCGGCCATGGCAATGCCACGGTCGAGGTAGGCGGGTGTGCGGTGACGGCACTCTCCCTGCCCGCCCCTCAGAGTCGCTGTGAGCGTCTGTGACGGCCTGCGGGCCGGGATCGGCTCCTTTACCGCCAGGGCGCGTACAGCGTCCGGGAGCGCGGCCATGGTGCCGGTGCCAGGTCCAAGCCAACGGGCGTATGCCATAAGGGACTTGATGTCGACGCCGGGGCGTACGGCGTTGGCGGACTGCATGACGCCCTGGTAGATCCAGTGCTCACCCCGGGTGGTGCGCACGGTGCGGGTGGCGGGCAAGGTCGCACGGGCCCACGCGAGAGCTTCGGAGTTGTCGAGGTCGACGATGGTCAGGCCGGCGCCGCCCGGGTGGTAGGCGACGGCTGCCGCTTCCCGCCACACTCGCGCCCACGTCGGCGAGTTGATGACGTGGAGGTCGGTGGTAGCGGCGGCCCATCCGTGGCAGGGCACCGGGCAGGTGCAGGGGCCCGGGGCTTTCATGTTCGGCCGGCCACCGCACGCATTGTTGGCGCATGCCCGGCAGTTCCCGAATGGCACTTTCCCTGCTCGCAGGGGCAGCACCGGGACGCCGGCTGCCGCGATTTCGAGTGCGGTAGGTAGGTGCGCGGGTTGGTTCATGCTGCGCTCCGGTCGGTGAGGAGCATTTGGTGGTGGGTGGGGATGGCGCGGATGACGCGCTCGCGCCAGGCCAGGGCGTAGTCGATGCAGTTGGCGCAGTTCTTGTGCGTGTGGCCGGGCAGGGGCGGGCGGCGGCGGGCGTGGGAGCTCCAGGCGGCGGAGTCCGCGGAGGTGAGCAGGTGGCCGACGCGTTCTAGGCCGAGGATTTTGAAGCCGAAGCCGTGCAGGTTGAAGCCGTGTGCGGCCATGGCGGTGACGATGGCGGCGCCCTGGCGGGTGGACTGCAACCGGCATACCGAGCCGAGCCCGACGACCGGCTCACGCCGCAGGTCGACCCCCGCCTTCTCGTACAGCTCCACGCACCGCTCGTAGGCGGGGATGGTGTCCCCTTGAAGGACGGGGGCGATGCGCAGGTCCGGGGCCAGCGAGCGCAGTTCGAGGAAGTTGGCCACCGTGCGCTTTTGGTGTTCAGCAACGCTGAGGTGGGTGCCGACGAAGTACTGTCCGCCGAACCATCCGCCGTCGATGATCGCCTTTTCGCACATCCAGTCCTGCGGGGCGGCCCAGTCGTAGGGGCCGACGTGTTCCCAGATGCGGCGCAGGGAGTCGACGTACTGGCGGGGCGGACGCGTCCAGGTGCCCTTGTCCTTGAGCTCCATGAACCCGCCCGAGTCGACGGCGTAGGGCCCTTGAGCTTCGTCCCACTTGACGGCGCGGTCGAAGTGCTCGGACTTCAGGAACAGTGGCACGTCGGTCAGGCGCAGCCAGTGCCGCTTGTGAGTGGTCAGGTAGAACCGCATCCCGCTCGCGGCGGGAGCTCCGGCCAGCAGGGCTCGCGGGATGGAGACAGGTTGCGTCATGCTGGGAGACCTCCACAGGTCAGTTGGATGGCAGGTGGACAAGGGCGGCCCCGGATTCATTGGCGTGAGACGGGGGCCGCCCTTGGCGTAGCTAGCCGTGGAAGTGGTTGCGTTTGATCACGGCTTTACGGATGTTCACCGTGGTGCCGCCCTGGTGGCCGCTCGCGCTGAAGATCTGCACGGCGATCCATCCGCCGAAGATCACGGCGGCCAGGATGATCAGTTGGGTGATGAACGCGGTCAGGGCCGCGATGAATGAGGTGAGCAGCAGCAGCCCGCCGCACACTGCGAGGAAGCCGACGCCCCCGAGGGCGACGTTCACGGCCGTACGGGACACGACCGGTTTGACCGCGACCGGCTCCGGGCGGGCCGGCTCGATGGCGTATCCGGTGACGACACGACCGTCGGGCAGGACGATGCTCGCCACCGCCGGAACGTGCCCCGGCTGCACCGGCGCGACCGGCGCCGCGACGGTGACGGCGGGCGGGAGCGGGGTGGGTTGGTGGACTTCCACGGCCCGCTGTACGGGCACGCCGTGGGTGTGGTCGGGGTACATGCGGAATCCCTTCCGAACGTTGGTCAGGGAGGCAGCGGCACCCCCTTCGGGGTGCCGCGTGGAGGGGTGTTCGGGGGGTCTGACCTGCGTGCCTCCTGACTCCCTGCACGATCATTTGCGCAGGTCAGGGCCAGGGAGACGGGCCAGGGAAGCGTTCAGGGAGTTCTCCCTGCCTCCCTGACCCGTCGGGGGTCGGCTCCCTGTCATCCGTCGGCGGAAGCGGAACCGTCCGTGTCGCGGTTGGCGAGGGCGCGGGCAACCCGGTCACGGGCGACGACCATGACGCCGTCGGACTTGTACGGCTCGGCGCCGGCGTCGTCCAGGACGCGCTTGAGGTCGATGAACGACCAGCCGCCGTAGGCGTCCGCGTTCCGCGTGGCGAGCCGCGCCAACACGTCCTTCGTCCGCACGCGGGGCGCGTCGCCGACGACGGCGGCGATGTCGGCGAGCGGGTGGCGTTCCTCGCCCCGCTCGATGGCGTGCAGGGTGGTCACGCCGTCGCGTAGGGCCTTGGCCCGGTCGGTGATGGCCTCAGCTGCGTCGTCGTCGATGTAGTGCGTGCGCACCGTGATGGACGACTGTCCGGCCGGGATGGTGATCCCGTCGGAGGCAACGACCAGGGTTCCCCGGTCCAGACCCGGACGCAGCAGGTTCGGAGCCGCGCCCCCGTCGACAGCCTTGTCTCCCAGCGCCATCCGGGCCTGCGACTCGGTGCCTAGGGCGAGGGAAGCGCGGGTGTGGGCGCCCTCGCGGACCAGCTTGGGAAGGTTCTCGTTGGTCGGGTCCTGCGTGCCCTGCCACATCAGCACGTTCACGGCCCGCCCCTGGTTGTGGATCTTCCGGACGGCCATGAAGTACCGGGAGTTGGCCTTCGACCCGCCATAGGGCCGCTTGTCCTCGTCCTTGGCCGGACACATGAACGCCACCTGCGCTTCGTCGACCAGCACGATCAGCGGCGGGAACACGGTGCCGGGCGGCGCCTGGATACGACGGTTCATCTCGTCCACCGCGCCCTCGACCATCTCGGTCACCTGGATCACGTGCTCATCCGTCGGACCCTGGATCAGGGTCGTGGCGAGCCCGTCGAACATGGCCCAGTCGCCCACGCCCTTGAGGTCACCCATGAGGAACTGCACCGACTTGTCCAGCGACAGCCACAGGGCCAGGGAGCGCAGGGCCACGGTCTTGCCCTGGTTCGACAGGCCCGTGATGAGCAGGTGGCGCTGATACAGGCTCAAGCTCGCAGCGTCCCCGCGCAGGTCCTGCCCCCAGGGCGCCTTGCCCTTGGCGTAGTCGGCGGTCATCGCGTCTTCGGTGACCAGCGGAGACGGGCCGATCGGCTCATCCAGCGCGCCCGAGTCGGCGACCCACAGCCGCACCGTCCGCGCGGCCTGCGGGATCGTGATGAACACCTCGTGCTCGTGCCGGGTCAGGTTCTCGGCAAGCTTCCTGCGCTTGTTTTGGACCTCATTGGTGGACACCCCGGACGGAAGGGTCACGTCGACCTCGACACCGCATCCAGCGATGGTGATCGGCCCGAGCATGCTCGCGCCGGCGTCGCCCATCTCCTTGATGGCGCGGGCCAGGGCAGGGACTCCGAGGTCACGCAGGGCCTTGACCACGATGGACGGCGTGATCGGCTCACCCTCGCCGTTGCGGACGTTGGCGGGCAGTGCCCAGTTCGGGGCGGCCTGCTGCTTGCGGCCGACGGACCACAGGGCCAGCAAGGCGAGGAAAGGGCCGATCGTGAGCGCCGGACCCCACACGACCTGAACGATCCGGATCAGAAGGGCGATGAAGTCGATGGTGGCCGTGAGCGGGGTGACCACGTCCCCGACGTGGCCCGTGTTGAGAGCCATGACGACGCCAAGGGCGACCAGGACACCGACGCTCATGCCGGCGCCGACAGCCACGCCCTTCGCGGCCTCCACGGGTGAGTGCAGGAGGTCCATGCGGCGGTGATGGCGGGCGGCGCGGAAGCGCTGCAACCGCTCCTCCCACTCTTCGGCCGCTTCCAGGTTCCCCGCGGCTTCCGCCGCCCGGATCATCCGCTCATAACGCGAGCCGGTACGGCCGTCCCAGGCCCGACGGGCCAAGATCCGGCCGCCGTTGAAGGTGTAGAGGCTGTGCCGGGCCACCGCGCGGACGGTGGCCCTGGTCGTTTTGTGGGTGGCGGCGGTTTTCACGGTGCGTCCGGAGCGCACCCACAACGGCACGGGCCGGGCCGGCGGCGCGTCCGGCACGACGGTGAGCACGGTGGGGGCGGTGTCGGGGGCCGGGGGGTCGGTGGGCTTGTGGAGGTGGACGACGTTCTCAGACATGCTGGAAGTGCTCCTGACTGCCCCTTCGGGGGCGGGAGTAAGGGAGATGGCCGGGGTGGCCGGGTCCGTGGCAGGGGCGGCCACCCCGGGCAGCACAGACGTGCGGGTGAGCCTCAGCCAGCGGGCTGTGCGCCGGCGGGCGCGGTCACCACCAGCGGGATTTTTTGGGCACGAGGCAGGGGCAGCCGTTGACCATGTGGTCCACGCACTGCGGGCAGTCCTCGCGCGGCTTGAACTTGCGGTGAACGCGCCGGTCGTGGGCGTGTTGCCAGCACTGCGGGCACTCGCCAGGAGGCGTGTCCTTGCCGGGCATGGTCACCACCACCCCGACGACCTCTTGGCCGCCTTGTCGCGGGCGGCCTCGGTCGTGAGGCGCTGCCGTTCGGCGTGCAGCGCGGTGAGTTCCGCGTTCAGCCGCATCTCGGCGGCGTTGCCGGTGGTGTCCATCTGCTGCTCGTCACGGCCCGCGCTACGGCCCCGGGCCACCTTGTAGGCGCCGCCGGCCAGGGCACGGGCCATCGCTCGGCGCTCACTGCCGTTCAGCGGCCACCACTCACCCCGGCGGACCGCTTCCAGCTTCTTCGTCATCGTCTGGATCGCGCGGTCCAGGCGGCGGATATCGGCGTTGCGCATGGTCAGACGCTCCTCGAAGAGTGGGCGGGGTCGGGGTAGGCGCAGGGCACGCAGGTGCCGAGCGAGGTTGGGGATGACGTAGCCCGCATCCGTCCGGCAGGCGGGGCAGATGCGGCGGGCGGCGCTCGCTTTCGCCAGCGCCGCCCACCGGCCCGGGGTCATCGGCCGAGGTCGATGCGGTAGAGGTAGGCGACCAGCGGTTCCCAGCGGCGGCGTGGCCGTTCGAGGTGCGCGGCCACGTCCTGACCGCCGGGCCGCAGACCGCGCGCCCTGAGTTGGCGGCGGGTGGCGTAGCCGTCCGGGGCCAGGCGCCACCGGAACACCGGTAGCGCGCCCATCAGGCGACACGCTTCCAGGCGGCCCGTAAGCGGACCTCGGATGCGGAGTGGCCGGCCGCGCGGAAGCGGGCCGCCATCTCGCGGTACGACAGGGCCGGGGTCTGGCTGTGACGGATGTCGTCGACCAGTACGTCAAGCGCGTCGTCGGTGAGGGCGGATACGGCTTCCAGAGCGGGTGCTCCGGTCGGCTCACTCGGGCCCCACACCGGCAGTTCCCAGCGGGCCGTGACGCCGGGTGTGACGGGGCTCGTCACGCTGGTCAGCGCCCTGCCGGTCTCCTCGCCCTGCCGGGCCGTTTCCAGCGTCGACCACGCCTGAGAGAGCGTCTGCGCGGTCTTGGCCTGGACGTGGGCGACGCGGGCGCCGGCGTCCGTCACGGCCGTCAGCCGGGTCTCCTCGGTGGCCGCTTCCGCCCGCAGCCGGGCGCGGGCAACGGCCGCCAGATCGCGGGCTTCCTGCTGGATGCCCCGGATGGCGTCCAGCGCGTTCGGGGTAAGCGCGGTCCGCTCCCACATCGAGTGGACCAGCCACAGTGCCTTGGCCGCGATGGGCAGCCATGCCACGGCCAGCCACGCACCGGCAGAGTCCTCGGCGGTGAGCGCGTGGGCGACCAGGACACCGGCGGCGATGAGGCCGAATGACCAGCCGACGGCGGTCACGGTGCGGTTGTGGTCGCCCTGGGCGGCGAGGCGGCGTTCGTAGGCGAGGGTGGCCAGCCATCCGCCGTCGATGCCCAGACCGACGACCACGGCCACCGGCCACGGCACGGCCGTGCTCAGCCACATCACGACCACGGCCAGGGTCAGGACCATGGATACGGCGGTCATCGCGACGGCCGGAAGAACGGTCTTGGCGCTCATGCGGTGGCCCCTTCCTGCTCGCGCACGTCCACGGCCGCGATCAGGACGACCGGCGTGCTGTCGTCGTCGTGCTTCTGGCTGTCTTCGATCCAGGACCACTCCGCACCGGGCGCGACCTCGTAACCGAGGGAGGCCAGCGCCTCCCGACGCTGCGCTCCGGTGGGCACCGGGCCGAACTCCCACCGCACGGTGGGCCACTCGGTCTCGCCGTACAGGACGACGTACAGGCGCCACGGCCCGCCGTTGCTCGCCATCTGCGCGGTCAGCGTGTTCACAGCGCGCCTCCCGCCGTGATCAGCGCGGCGAGGATGAGCAGGGCGCCGCCGGTCAGGGTGAGGTCGACCGCGCGGCGCAGGCACGTGAACTTGGCGACCGCGAGCTGGGACAGTCCGGCGATATCGGCGGACAGATCACGGGCGACGGAGGCGCCGATCTCGTCAGCGGTGAGCGTGGCCCACAGGGGGAAGCCGTGCCGGCCGCCAAGGTTCGGACGCACCGACCGCAGCAGCAGACCGGCCGCCACCAGCAACAGCGCCAGCCCGGGAGCTCCCGCGACGACGGCGGGCACGGTCAGGGTCAGGTCGCGGGCGACCGTCCAGGCACCGGCGAGCACCGCTCCGACGAAAGCCAGCAGCAACGCCGTCTTGGTGTCCGTCCGCGCAATCTCCGCCTTCACCTCAGCGTGGGCGGCGGCCAGGTTCCGGTCGGTGGCGCTCACGCGGCACCCCCGGGAAGGCTCTCACCGGCCGAGCGGTTGACCAGCGTGACCCGGGCGGCGAGCGCCCGGCGCCGGGCCCGGCGGATGCGCCGGGCATCCAGCTCGGTCGGGGTGCGGTCCAGAGTGATGATCTGTGCGTCCAACAGGTCGACGTCCGCCAGGATGACGGGCATCTCGCGCTCGATCGCGTCCAGTTCCGCGTTCGTCGGCTCCATGAAGTCGGCGAACGCGGTAACAGCGTCCTGAACAGTGACGATGTGCTTCATTGGGTCGTAGTTCCTCTCGCAGGGTGAACGGCCCGAACAGCACCCCCGGAGGGCCTAAGCTCCGGGGGTGCGCGCCGTTGCAGGGAAATCCACGCGTCATGCGCGGTGTGGCCGCTGGTCGGCGGCCGGAGTGCCCCGGACCGGACTCGAACCGGTCGATGCCTTCGGGGCCCGCGATCTTCGCCCTTGTGTCACCTGCGCGCGGATGGATCACGTGTCCCCCGTGAGGAAGGCATGGGAAAAGGTGCGTGCTCAGTCGCACAGACAGGGCCTACGGCTTATCGCTGTTGCCTGATCCCGGGCGACCAGAGGACGGGTCTTGTGACGCCCCTCCGCAGATCTCTTGCTCGGAGGCGCCGACGCGTCATGGCGCCGGGCAATCTCTTCAGTTTTCAAGGAACCAGCAGTTCAGGGCCCCATACGAAGCGAGCAATCCCGAACCGCACACGACCTGGAGGCAGCCCGAAGAGGACCCTTCCGGCCCGCAGTCCTAGGACTGTGAGCGGCCTGAGGAGAAGATGACACGCAGTCATGTGACTGTCAACAGTCCTAGGACTGTGTTTCACTGGTTCGCGTCGAAAGGAGTTCTGCGTGGCACCGAAGTGGCGCGACCTGGCGGACAGGTTCGCGGAGCAGATCAAGAGCGGTCAGTTGCCGCCGGGCGCCCATCTGCCCCAGATCAGAGAGCTAGTCGAGGCGGGGGAAGGTTCAAAGGAGACAGTCCACAAGGCCTACAAGGCTTTGGAGGCTGAAGGCCTTGTGACGTCGACGCGCGGACATGGCACCGTTGTGCGTCCGCGCGCTGCGCTCAAGCGGCTGGGTATCGCCCGGTACGACAAGGCGAAGTGGCGCGACGGTGACGAAGTTGCGTTCATCGCTGACCGCGTCGCATCGGGACGCGCGTACAAGCGCAACGAGCAGACGCAGACCGTGAGCCGCGTCGAGGCGGACAGCCTCGTAGCGGAGGGGCTGGGTGTCCCCGTCGGCTCCGAGGTGTACGCACGCGCCCGGCTCGTGAAGGAAGGGGTACAGCCGACTCATACCCTGACCAGCTATTACAGGCCGGAGCACGTCGAGGGGACACGCATCGTCGACCCCACCCCGGGCCCGGCCGGCCGTGGTGGCGGGTACCGGGTCCTTTACGACGCCGGATACGAGATCGACCACATGAGGGAGGCACTGTTCGCCCGCGTCCCGACGGCGGACGAGGTGCAGCTCCTACAACTCCCCGCCAGTGAGCCCGTAGTCGAGCTGCACCGGACCACGTACACCGCAGATGGCACGGTGGTTGAGTTCGCGGTGGGCATCCACGCGGCTTCTCGCTTCGCGTGGGAGTACGACTTCAAGGTTCCGGACTCGGCACAGGACAAGAAGGGGCAGGAATGATCTCGGCGCAGGCATGGGCGGATGCTCGACTCCTGTGGGACTACCACTTCATGCACCATGCCCCCCGGCCATGTTCCGTGGCTGTGGGGCTGGGCAGTCACGACCTTGGCGTGGCTGACGTGACAGCGGGGCTGTATCACCAGGGCATGGCGCCGGTCATCGTCTTCACCGGGGCCACCAGTCCCACGACCCGGCCGCGCATGCCGCGCGGAGAGGCTGTCCACTACCGAGAGCGAGCCTTGCAGCTTGGGGTGCCCAAGTCCGCAGTACTCCTGGAACCGCGGGCCACGAACACCGGCGAGAACATCGAGTTCACGAAAGCGGTGCTGGCAGAGGCCGACGTCAAGGTCTCGTCCGTCCTGCTCGTGAGCAAGCCATACGAAGAGCGGCGCTCGTACGCCATGATGCGGAAGATGTGGCCCGAGGTCGAAGTCGTATGTGCGTCCACACCAATGGGCTTGGAGGAGTACGCCGACTCGATCGGAGACGCGCGCATGGTGATCGACATGATCGTGGGCGCCCTGCAACGAGTGCTCGTCTTCCCGAGGTTGGGTCTGGCCATCGAGCAGGACGTACCAGACAGCGTTGTAGCCGCCTTTGAGCGGCTGTGCGTCGAAGGGTTCACTAGCCGACTCATGTGATGCCAGGGCGGGCAGCAGACCCATCCTGAGCTTCGTTCTGCACATTCCCTGCCTCCTCAAGCCCCGGCTGCGCTCCTGCCCTTCGCCCCCGCATTGCGCGTTGCGTCGACGCGTGCCCACATGTGGATAGGGCCGGTGGCCATGAGTCGATCACCGCAAAGCGCAGCAACGCTCAGAGCGACGCGTCCGGCGGGGGCGCCCAGGCTCCGAGGTGGACGGGGCGCCGTTCGCGAGTGCCGGCGGGGTAGCGGCGTGCGCGGGGAGCTCCCATCACGGTTACCGTCCACCCAGGCAAAGCCGAACACACGCAGTTGGTGTGTGGGTTGGCGGTAGATGGGCTGGGGGTCGGGGAAGGTGGGTGATGGGTCGAGGGCATGTGACCGCAAAAGATCACCGACGGGACGAGGAGGGTGAGCTATTTCGGCGACCGCCACCAACAGGCAGCGACTGGTGCCTAAGATCGGTTAGATAGCCCACAAGCGAGGAGTCTTTACAGATGAGCAGCGAGATTGCGGAATTGGCAAACGCAGCCGCCCCCCTGGCGATGGCAGCACTAGGAGCGTACGGAAGCGCCGTTCTGCTGCGCACCCAGGAGGAGGCAGCAACCTCCACCGTCAATGCTGGGCGTCGACTACTTCAGCGCGTATTTGGGGCTAGGGCTGATGATGAAGCAAATCCAGATCTCCTCGTTGACTTGCTCGAAGATCCCAACGACGCGGACAGTTTCGCTGCTCTGCGCCGAGAAATAAGGAAGGTCTTGGATACAGACGAAGAGCTAGTCACTTGGTTGCGCCAGCAGGTCGCCACTACCTCACAGTCCATCATTGCAAGTGGCGATCGCTCTATCGCCATGGGAACGAACAACGGTGTGGCAGCAACGGGCGACAATAATAAACTTCACGGGTAGCGCTTCATGCCACATAAACCAGACGCTAACCCACCGCACGCCTCAGGTGCACGCTCAGCAGCAGTGGGTTCAAACTTCGGTATCATCAATACAGGCGATCAGCCAGTATTCATGATGCAACCCTCCTCGCGACTATTGTCGCCAGATGAAGTTATCGTCACAAATCCCGTTACTAGGTTGCCCCGGCCAGGCACAGAAGTGTTCCTGGGGCGCGGTGACGTACTTCGCCATCTGCAAGAGGCGAGAAAGCAAGGGTCAACCAGACACGTTATCTTCGGCCTGGGCGGTGTCGGCAAGTCAGAGTTGGCTTTGCAGCATGCCGAGAGTCAGCAACAAGAATTGTCTCTAACCTGGTGGATCACTGCCGAGACCCCGGACCAAATCAGTTCGGGACTCTTGTCACTGACCAGCCGCTTGACCTCCACCCCAGTGAGTGCCCTGTCACTCGAAGATGCTGTCGACTGGTCGATTGAATGGCTGAACCAGAACCACGACTGGCTTCTCATCCTCGACAATGTCAGCGAACCTGCTCACGTAGTTAGCCTGTTGGGTAAGCTACATGGTCGCGGTCAGGTAGTTATTACTACACGACGTGATGTTCGCTGGCCTCGCCGAATAGACACTATTCGACTTCCCGTACTGTCGTCAGAAAAAGCAATCGAACTAATAGCTCAAATCGCCGACTTCAACAACGACGTCGACCTAACAGCAATTAGCAAGATAGCTGAGTTCCTTGGATTTCTTCCACTTGCCCTCGATCAAGCCGCCGCATACATGTTGCAGACCCAGATTTCTCCATCTCGATACATGGAGAAACTCCTGAAGAGTCCTGCTCAAATGCTTAATTCTGCAGCAGCAGGCGATAAGGAGCAAGAAGCCACTATTAAGGTTTGGAATATTACAATGGCTGCGCTGGCCGAGCGCAGCCAGGATGCCGTGGAATGCCTTTATATACTCGCTTTCTATGCACCCGACGATATACCGCGCGTGATCATAGAGGAGTTGAACGGTGATGACGATTTCGACGCTTACCTAGGATTGCTTGCTTCATTCAGCATGGTGACATTGACACCTGAAGCAGTGCACATCCATCGCCTCGTGCGAAATGTTCTAGTAATGGGCATGTTGTCGCACCCTGAGCTAGGGAAGTCTTTGCGCGACACCGCTTTTGACTGGATTTTTGCTCAAATAGTTCCGAATCCTGCAGATCACGTTGATAAATGGCCGCTGCTACGCAGACTGACGCCACATTTTATTTCCATAGCAAATTTCTACTCGCCAGAGGACTGGACGGAGGAATACGGTGCTGCATGCCATGCCTACGGTAATTTCGAGAGCATTCAGGGAAATTATCGAAGGGCGCTCCACTTCAGGAGGGTCGCCATGGATGTTGCAGTCTCACTGCTCGGCGAAAACAACCTAACGACTGTAGCCGCCATGAGTAATGCTGGGGCCTCATTTCGCGATGTTGGTGAAATTAGTAAGGCAATTGAACTCCAGGAACGTGCCCTGGATATGGCTGAGTCTTGTGGCGCTAGCAACGAAGAGTTGGCAGTCATGACTGGTCAACTAGGCCGCACTTACGGAATGGCCGGGGACGTACAAAAATCTCTGCTTCTCATCGAGAGATCTGTTTCGATGGCCGAGGAGACGTTCGGCCGCGAGCATCACGAGACGGCTCTCCGGTTGGCAGATTTGGGAAATCTTCATCTGTATCTAGATGAGTTCAGCAAGGCAATTCCATTGTTAGAGCGTGCGCTACGCATAGCAGAACGACAACTGGACCCGCGGCACCCTCTGGTCGCCATCCGTATGCGCGACGTCGCCAACGCTTATTACAAGAGTGGCGGCAACATCGTCAAGGCCGTTAAACTGGCAAAAGAAGCCTTGCCTATTTTCGAAGAAACCCTTGGTCCTGAACATGGCATCACCAGCGAGAGCGTCAAACTTCTTGCAGATATTTATCACTCTGCAGGACGGCACGATACTGCATTGCGCTTGGCCCAAAGGGCACTCTTGACCGCTAAGGACCTAAGCCCCCTGGAACTTAGTATGCGCCATGTTCAGATTGCCGTTCTGTTTACCCACGTCGGGCGGCATAGCGAAGCTATCAAGTCGATCGAGAAGGCGCGTGTCGACGGGATGGATGAGCTGAGTATTTCAGCACTTGAGGAATTGACGAAGACTATTAAGGGTAGGGTTCGCTGAGCCAATAGTCCCTGCCTAACTCGCTCCCTGGCGCCTTCCCTGCCCTATTCGTCCAGGGCGTCATGATCGAGCGATGGGTGAGTACGCCTGGCCCGGCAGCCCTAAAGGGCCGGCCGCGGACCTCGTACGGAAGAGTTGGGCGGCAACCGACGCGGCACCGCCTGTGGGGACGAGCATCACGGGAGAGGGGCACCGGTCGGGTGACGACAAGCAGTAATAGGTCAGCCACCCGCGCGTACGGTGGCTAGCCACCCCAGAGCCCCCACGAGACTGTCTCCCTCGAAGGGTTGCCCGTCAGGCAGTGGCTTCCTGCCAGTCGCTGTCTCTCCCTCGAGACTGCTCCCGCCTCGGCCGTTGATACCCGCCGACGTCAAGCGCCCCACCCCATGAGAACGGTGTCGGAAGGAGCACCCCTAGCTCTGCCCTCCCGAAGTCAGAAAACACACGTGATCCTCTAGCCGCCGAGCTTGACCAAAGAGCAAACTGTCACACATGCAATCAGAAGCATTCATCGCCGCACTGGGAATTGGCGGTACTTTGCTTGGAGCTCTCGGCGGTGCTGGCCTCTCTGCTTGGGCAACGCTTCGGCAGGTACGAGCCCAGGCTGTCGCGGAGCACGCTCACTGGCTGCGGGAACACCGCCAGAAGGCGTACACCGACCTACTTGTGGCCTGCGAGCACCTCATTGCCGAGGTCCAAGCGCCCATGGACGCTCGGCTCTCTGGTGACTATGCAAGCCTGGATTGGAGCGCGCTGTGGGCTCCTGCCGATGACGCGTGGCGGGAGGCGCGACGAACCGTACTCAACATCGCCGTTGCTGGCCCCCTGTCGATGCAGAAATGCGGTGAGGAATTGTTCTGGAAGGCCGCAGCTGTGATGGACGCTGTCCGATCGCCCCCCGCCGATGAGCCCGACCCGTTCATGGTCCTAGCTCACAGAAGAGACGCAAAAAGAGCCTTCGAAGCGCAGCAAATGCTCTTTGTCACAAAAGTTCAGGAGGCCCTTGAAGCCGATGCTCCTGCTCTTGTGCGCGCACCGACAGGGCGTAGGGCCTAAGGGCTATCGCGGCGCCACCCGGATTGCTGATCTCGAACTCATGAAGTCATTGCCGCGGTCCGCCAATAAGAGGCACGGCAGCGGAGTACGGCACGGTCGCGTCCAGTTACATCCTCGTGCTACCGGTATGACCGCAATCGAGCGGTCCGCATGGCGGGCGACACGCTCCTGGCTGCTGCCCGTTGGTGCGGGCCCTCGGACAACCCCTCCCTCGGAGGGCTGGGCCGTCTGTGGGCCGTCCGAGGGCGGCCAACACCGACAGATGACGACAGTCGACGACAGCCCTGTCCCTGCTCAGAGAGGGCACCGTGGGTGCTGGTGCAGCTGCTCATCCACGAAGGTGAGTTGAGGAACTCCAGAGCTACCGCAGTGCTCGGAGCTTCTTCGTGCTGACATCGAGATCAGGACGGTCTCAGTTGTGGTCTCTATACCCGCAGGTTCCGCTAGCGCCCGCGATCGTCCACTGAAGTCCGCCATCCCTGCTCACCAGGAACGGAGCCCGTCTGGCGGACATCGGTGGACACCCCCGCATCGAGATCGGACAACTCGTAATGCGTAGGTCTCGGGTTCGAATCCCGAAGGCGGCTCCACTGAAACCCCAGGTCGGA
>NZ_JAIGQA010000057.1:0-39873 GCF_019733245.1 Streptomyces sp. WAC04114 | reverse complement strand
GCCGCGGACGGCTTGCAGGAGTAGTCGTTCCAGCCGGCGCCCCGAGCTCCGGCTGGAACGACTACTCCTGCAAGCCGTCCGCGGCCCACCCCCGCCCCGTCGTCCTCGTCCACGGCACCCTCGGGAACTCCGTCGACAACTGGCTGGGCCTCGCCCCCTATCTGAAGGTCCGCGGCTACTGCGTCTTCTCCCTCGACTACGGGCAGTTGGAGGGCGTCCCCTTCTTCCACGGCCTCGGCCCCGCCGAGAAGTCCGCCGGACAGCTGAAGGACTTCGTCGACACGGTGCTCGCCGCGACCGGAGCCACCGAGACCGACGTCGTCGGGCACTCGCAGGGCGGCATGATGCCCCGCTACTACCTGAAGTTCCTCGGCGGAGCCGCCAAGGTGAACGCCCTGGTGGGCATCGCGCCCAGCAACCACGGCACCGACCTCAACGGATTCACCAAACTGCTGCCCTACTTCCCGGGCGCGGCGGACCTGCTGTCGAAGAACACCCCCGCCCTCGCCGACCAGGTCACCGGCTCCGCCTTCCTCACCAAGCTCAACGCGGGCGGCGACACCGTGCCCGGCGTGCGGTACACCGTCATCGCCACCAAGTACGACGAGGTGGTCACGCCGTGGCGCAGCCAGTACCTGAACGGGCCGGACGTGCGCAACGTCCTGCTCCAGGACCTGTGCGCCGTCGACCTGTCGGAGCACGTGGCCGTCGGGCTGCTGGACCGGGTCGTCTTCCACGAGGTGGCCAACGCCCTCGATCCGGGCCGGGCCACGCCCACCACCTGTCTCTCGGCCTTCGAATGACACGTGTCACCCTTTGACGTGTCGCGCTGACACGTGTCAGGGAAACGTTTCGGGGCCTGTCCGGCCTGAGCCGCCGGACAGGCCCCGGGTCGTGGGGCGGTGGGCGTCAGCGGCCCTGGCGGCCGCCGCTCACCGTCCGGCGCCTGGCCGAGAGGAACAGGGCCGAGGCGCCCAGTGCCAGCGCCGCCGCGCCGCCGATCGCGACATACGGGGTGGTGCTGTCACCGCCGGTCTCGGCGAGGTTCTCCGTGGCACCGGCCGCCTCGGGCCGGTTGGGGGCGGGCGCGGCGGCCTTCGGCCGGTTCGGCGTGCTCTCCTTCGGGGCCGCGGCTGGCTTCGCCGAGGTGCTGGGGTCGTTGTCGCCGTGCCCGTGGTGCTCGACGGTGGACTTGGCGTTGCCGTCCTTGATCTGCTTCTCGCTGGGAGCGGAGGCGGACGGGGCCGGAGCGGCGGCACCGCCTGCCGTGCTGCCACCGCCGCCCGCCGCGCCGCCACCGCCGCCGAAGCTGACGTCCGAGCAGGAGTAGAACGCCTCCGGGCTGTCCGACCGCTGCCAGACCGCGTACAGCAGGTGCTTGCCGGAGCGCTGGGGCAGGGTGCCGGAGAAGGTGTAGAAACCGCCGGCGGCGGCCGGGTCGGTGGACGTCGCGACCGGCTTCGCGAGATCCAGGTCCTTCCAGGCGAGCGGCTTGGCCGGGTTGTAGCCGGGCTTGGTGATGTAGACCTTGAAGGTGCCCTTGTGAGGGGCCGTCACGCGGTACTTGAAGGTGTGCGGGCCGCTGCGGACGCCGGTCGCGGGCCAGTCGGCGCGGGGGAGGTCGAGCCCCTTGAACTCCGGGTTGTTCGCGCTGCAGAGCTTGCCGTCCGGTATGAGCTGCTGGTGCCGGCCGCCCGCGTCGCCGATGCGGATGCCGTTCCAGTCGTAGAGGGCCTGGGTGCCGCCCGCCGCGACCGCCGCCTTGCACGCGGCCGACTTCGGGCTCTCGGGACCCTCGGCGTAGCACTGCGAGACCCGGCTGACCGGGTCGCCCATGGAACCGTGCGCGGCGGCCGGGGCGGCGGTCAGCGCGGTCAGGGCGAGCGGGAGGCTGCCGAGGGCTGCGACGGTGGCCACCTGGCGACGTGCGGTCATGCGGGAACTCCTCGAACGGTTCATGGGACAGGTCCGGGCCCGGGTGGGCCGGATCCCGTGGGGTGATCCGAAGCTAGCCCGTGAGAACCGTGAAATCGCCTGCTGAGGGCGGGTGGAGGAGATCCTTATGGCCCGCTTAAGGGAGTGTTCGGACTGGCATCAGGTAGGTACCGTCACGGCATGGCAGACGAGGAGATCCGGCCGGCCCGGACCGCAGACGTACCGGTCGTCGCGGACGTGATCGACGCGGCCTTCAGCCCCTATATCGCGCGCATTGGGCGGGTGCCGCAGCCCATGGAGGAGGACCACGCGGCGAACGTGGCCGCGGGCAAGGTGTTCGTGACGGGCGATCCCGTGACCGGGCTCGTCGTGGTCGAGGCGTTAGCGGACCATCTCTTCCTCGACACCATCGCCGTCCACCCCTGCGCACACGGCGGGGGAGTGGGGCGGCGGCTGCTGCGGTTCGTGGACGCACACGCGCGTGCGCTGGGGCTGCCAGAGATCAGGCTCTGCACGAACGCGCTGATGTGGGAGAACCAGAAGATTTATCCGAGATACGGCTACGAACTGGTGGAACGCCGCGTGGACGGGCCCTACGACCGCGTCCACTACCGCAAGCGGCTGCCCTGAGGCGTGCGTCTCATGATGGGTACCGGCCGTTCAGGCGTCCGGCCACCAGGTGCGGGCGATGTCCTTGCGCACCTCCGGGCGCCCCGCGGGGCGTGCGTCGGCCTCTTCGCGGATCCGGCGGACATCCGTCTTCTTCAGGGGCTTCTGCACGGTCACTCGGCGCATGGCTGCCTCCTCAAAGGGTCTATCGGGTTCCGCGTTCTCACGGAGGTAGACCTTTCGGGGGAGAGTTCCTCATCGGTCCTGGTCTGTCTGTGGCGGCTGTCACCATTCGGGTGTCAGTGGCGGGTGTCACTCTGGGCCCATGACGAACGTGGACTGGGACGCCGAGGCCGCCTCCTTCGACGAGGAGCCGGACCACGGCCTGCGTGACCCCGAGGTGCGCCGCGCCTGGGCCGGCCGGCTGCGCGGCTGGCTGCCCGCACGGGCGGGGGACGTCCTCGACCTCGGCTGCGGCACCGGCAGCCTGTCACTCCTCGCGTCCGAGGAGGGGCATCGGGTGACGGGCGTGGACCTCTCCCCGGCCATGGTGGCGCTCGCCCGCCAGAAGCTCGCCGGGCGTGACGCGGTGTTCCTCGTGGGGGACGGCGCGTCACCGCCGGTCGGGGAGCAGCGCTTCGACACCGTGCTCGTCCGGCACGTCCTGTGGGCCCTGCCCGACCCCGGCCGCGCCCTGCGGCACTGGCGCGGGCTGCTGCGGCCGGACGGGCGGCTCGTGCTGATCGAGGGCGTGTGGGGCGGCATCGAGCCGGTCGGCATACCCGCCGAGCGGCTCACCGCACTGCTCACCCCGATCGCCGGGCAGGTGCGTGTGGAGCGGCTCTCGGACGACCCGCTGCTGTGGGGCGGGGAGGTCACGGACGAGCGGTACGCGGTGGTCGCCGAGATCCGTCCGTCAGGCCAGGAGCGCGGTGAACCCGCCGCCGCGGGCCAGTGACTCCAGTTCGTCGAGCGCGGCCAGGGCGGCCCGGGCCGCCTCCGGATCCGACGCGCCGAGGCCGCTCTCGGCGAACTCGTCCTCGTCCAGGCGCCGTACGTCCGTGCCGTCCGCGGAGCGCCACAGGTCCAGGTCCAGATCCTCCACGACCAGCTGCGGACCGGAGCGCCGCGCGGGGCGGGTGACGTCGCAGTACCAGCCCTTCAGCGCGCCCGTGGCGGTGCGGACCTCCTTCACCGCGTACCAGCGGTCGCGCCAGTAGTACTCCGTGAAGACGTCCCCGGGCTCGAAGCGCACGAACCCGAAGTCGCGGACGCCGGAGCCCGCCCAAGGGGCGCGGACCGCCACGCGCGTCCCGTCGTCCGCCAGCAGCTCACCGGTGTAACGGATCTTCGTACGGCCCGCCTTGACGAGCACGACCTCCAGCCGCGCGGGCGGGTCAGCCGAGTTCGCGGACATGGCGCACCTCCTTCGCACAGATCTCGTAGCCGAACCACTTGTTGATGGCGATCATCGGCTCGTTGCCGGTGTCGTTGCCGGTGAACGCCTCCGTGCATCCCGCCGCGCGGGCGCGGTGCAGGGAGTCGTTCTTGGCGAGTTTCGCCAGGCCCCGGCCGCGGAACTCCCGGGCGGTGCCGGTCATGGCGGTGGCGTAGCGGGAGCCGCCGTCGGTGTACGCCACGCTGAACGCGGCGGGGCGGCCGTCGACGACGGCGACCGTCGTCAGGTCGCGGTTCAGCAGCGGGTGCTTCCAGTGCTCCTCGAGCCAGGCCTCGTAGTCGGTGAACTCGACGTCGATGTCGCTCGGTTCGTCCGACGACGTCGCCGCGTCCAGTTCGAAGATCGGGCGCGGGTCGTCCGCGAAGTCGGCGGCCGTGCGCAGCTCGACGCCCGCGGGGACGTCCGCCCGGGGCGGCAGTGTGCCGGTCGCCAGGTCCAGGCGCAGGAACCAGGCGGAACGGCTGGCCCGGAAGCCGTGCCGCTCGGCGAAGGCGAGGTTGTCCGGCTCGTCCAGCACCCAGGTGAACAGCTTCGTCACGCCCAAGCGCCCCAGGCGCTCCTCCGCGGTGCGCAGCAGGAGCGAACCGGCGCCGCGGTTGCGGTGGCCGGGACGCACATAGATGTTGGCGGAGCCCTGGCCGGGTTCCGGACTGTCGTGGGCGACATGGACCTGGGCCGTGCCGATGATCTCGCCGTCCTCCTCGGCGACGAGCTGCCCGAAGTGGGCGTCCGGGTGGGCGTGCGTCAGGGTGTGCACCACGGCATCGGCCGTGGAGAGCATGTACGGAAGGGCGAGGCGCCGGGTGGTGGAGAACCCCTCGGCATCGGCTCGGACATCGGGGCGCAGGTCGCGCACGATCACGGTCATGGAGGCGCACGCTACGCGTGGAGCCGACCGGGGTGCCTCTCATTTTCCGCCGGGTGCGCGACAATCGGCCTGTGACCTTGAAGATCGACATCGACGACAGCGCCCCGCCCTACGAGCAGGTGCGGGCACGGATCTCCGAGCAGGCGCGGTCGGGTGCGGGGCGGTGGGGGTTGGTCGCGCAGTTCCCCGCGCCCCTAGGGTGACGTCGTGCCGGAGCATGCGGCTGCGGGCCGGTTGGGGGTTCTCGCGCAGTTCCCCGCGCCCCCAGGGGCGACGTAGTGCCGGAGTGTTCGGGTGCGGGTCGGTGGGGGTTGTTCGCGCTCACGCGGCGGAGCCGCACATCGATACAGCCCCGCGCCCCTAGGCCCCTCGCGCCCCAGGGCGTCGTCGCCGCCGTGGAGAGGAAGGCCCGGTTCAGCCCGCCCGTGCCAGGTGGTCGGGTGTGCGCGTGATGTCCAGCCCCGCGGACCTCCCCGCCCGTGCGAACGCCATCGCGTCCTCCACCGCCGCGCCGCCCGGGTCGTTGTTGAAGTACGCGTAGACGTCCTCGCCGCCGGACCAGGTCGTGGCGATGCGGTCGAGCCAGGTGGCCAGCGAGCGGCGGCCGTAGCGGGGCCAGGGCTGGGCGCGGCCCTGGTGGAAGCGGACGTAGCCCCAGTCGGTGGTGCGCCACAGGGGGGTCGCGGGGCGGGCCAGGATGTCGGCCCAGCACAGGGCGGCGCGCCGGGACTCCAGGACGCGGCGGACCTCCGGTGTCCACCAGGAGTCGTGGCGCGGCTCGACCGCGACCCGCGTCGAGGCCGGGAAGCAGGCCAGGCACGCGTCCAGCAGGCCCGGGTCGGCGCGCAGGGTGGGCGGCAGCTGGAGCAGGACCGGGCCGAGCCGGTCGCCGAGGCCCGCCGCGTGGCTCATCAGACGGTGCACCGGCTCCTCGGGGTCCTTGAGCCGCTTGATGTGGGTCAGATAGCGGCTGGCCTTCACCGCGAAGACGAAGTCCCCGGGCACTCGCCCCCGCCAGTCCTCGAACGTCTCCCGCGCCGGCAGTCGGTAGAAGGCGTTGTTGATCTCGACGGTGGCGAAGTGCCGCGTGTACTCCTCCAGCCACAGCCGCATCGGCAGCCCGGACGGGTACAGGACGTCCCGCCAGTCCTTGTACTGCCACCCGGACGTGCCGACGAACAGGGTCATACACCCATCAAAACACCGGCGGGCGCCGACCTCCTACAGATACAGGCCCGCGTCGACGCCCCCGCGCGGCTCCGGCAGGGACGTCGGGGACGTGCCCCGGCGCAGCGCGTACAGCTCCGCCAGCGTCGCGCCCTCACGGCCGACGCCGTCCTCCTGACCCAGCCAGTTCACCGCCTCGGAGCGGGTCAGCGGACCGACCTCGATCCGGGCGAGGCAGCGGCCCGGGCGGACCACGGCCGGGTGCAGGCGCTCCAGGTCCTCGTTGGTCGTGACACCGACCAGGACGTTGCGCCCCTGGCCGAGCAGGCCGTCCGTCAGGTTCAGCAGCCGCGACAGGGCTTGGCCCGCCGTGTGCTTGGCCTCACCGCGGATCAGTTCGTCGCAGTCCTCCAGGAGCAGCAGCCGCCAGCGGCCCTTGCCCGTCGCGTCCTCCTCGCCGATGGCGATGTCCATGAGGTAGCCGACGTCGGAGAAGAGCCGCTCGGGGTCCAGGACGCAGTCCACCTGGCACCAGTCGCGCCAGGACCGGGCCAGCGTCCGCAGTGCCGAGGTCTTGCCGGTGCCCGGCGGGCCGTGCAGCAGCAGGAGCCGGCCCGCGATGTCCTCGGGGGTCGTCTTCATCAGACGGTCCATGGCGTCCGCCACCGGCGCCGTGTAGTTGGGCCGGACCTCGTCCCAGGTGCCCGCCGCGATCTGACGGGTGGTGCGGTGCGGGCCGCGGCGCGGGGAGACGTACCAGAAGCCCATCGTGACGTTCTCCGGCTGCGGTTCGGGCTCGTCCGCCGCGCCGTCCGTGGCCTGGTCGAGGATCTTCTTCGCGAGTTCCTCGGCGGTCGCCGTCACCGTGACGTCGGCGCCCCGGTTCCAGCGGGAGATCAGCAGCGTCCAGCCGTCGCCCTCGGCGAGCGTCGCGCTGCGGTCGTCGTCCCGGGCGACCCGCAGCACCCGGGCCCCGGGCGGCATCAGCGTCGCACCGGACCGCACCCGGTCGATGTTCACCGCGTGGGAGAACGGCTGCTCGCCCGTCGCGAAGCGGCCGAGGAACAGCGCGTCGACGACGTCGGACGGGGAGTCGGAGTCGTCGACGTTGAGCCGGATCGGCAGCGCCTCGTGCGGGTTTCCAGACATGCCGCCATGATCCGGCACGAGGACGCCGCGTGCACCCGGTTTCCAGGTGCACGCGGCATGTCGCCCCCGTGCAGGTCAGCCAGCGGAGCGGGAGACCAGCCGGCGAGCCCGCCGAACCCCGCGGACGACGGCGTACCCCTTGGTCAGGGCACGGTCCCCGGCGAACGTACGGGCGACTCCGCGGCCCTCGACGACCCGCTCGAACTCCTCGATCCCCGTGCTGCGGCGCACCGTCACCCGCCGCAGCGCGTACGGCCCCTGCGCGCGCCGGGCGAGGCCGTTGCCCACGGCGAGGGCCTGGGCGTAGCCCGTCTCGCGCACCGCCTGCCGGACCCGGCGGCTGGAGTAGCCGTAGGGGTAGGCGAACGAGGCCGGGACGGTGCCCAGTTGGTCCGAGACGATCTCCTTGCAGTGGATCAGCTCGAACCGCAGGGTGGCGTCGGAGACCTGGTCGAGCTGCGGGTGGCTGTGGCTGTGCCCGCCGATCTCGACGCCCGCCGCCGCGAGTTCGCGGACCTGGTCCCAGTCGAGCATGGTGTCCAGGCCGCCCCCGGTGTCGTACGGCCCCCTGAGCCACCCGGTTGAGACGAACAGGGTGGCCGGGAAGCCGTGCTTGGCGAGCGCGGGGAGGGCGTGCCGGTGCACGCCCTCGTAGCCGTCGTCGAAGGTGATGAGGACGGGCCGCTCGGGCAGCGCGCGGCCGGAGCGCCAGCACGCCGCCAGTTCGGCCGTGGTGACCGGCGTGCGGCCCCGGTCGGCGAGCACCGCCATCTGCTCGGCGAACGCCTCCGGGGTCACCGACAGGGCGCGGGTCGCCTCGTTCGGGTCGGTCGCCACCGCGTGGTACATGAGGATCGGGACGCGGGTCTCACTCACGGGCCGCCACCTCCACCTCGGGCACCCGGAACGTGGTCCCGCCCCGGCGCGCCCGGACGCTGCCGACGACGTAACCGCCCGCCGCCGTCAGCACCCCGGCCACGATCGCCCCCGCCCGGCCCGCACCGCCCGGCCGGGCCAGCAGGGCGTCCCGCAGCCCCCGGGCCACCCCGGCCGGCAGGACCCGGGTCGCGTACCGGCGCTCCGACTCCAGGCCCTTCTCGGCGCCGACGCTCCGGGCCACCAGGGCCTTGGACAGACCCTCGGCGTAGGTGCGGGTGCGGAAGTAGCGGAAGTGCTCGCGGATCTCGGGCACCCGGTGGTGGATCACCGCCCGGTCGTCGATCAGCAGCACCGCGTCGGGCCGCGCGCGGCTGAGGCGGATGCACAGTTCCGTCTCCTCGCAGCCCAGCGGGCGTTTGTCGCCGTCCCGGCCGATTCCGGTGGCGAAGCCGCCCGCCGCGTCGAAGGCGGTGCGGCGGAACGAGGCGTTGCCGCCGAGCACGTTGCGCACCCGCACCCGGCCGCGCGGCAGGCCCCGGTACGTGCAGCCCACCACCCAGTCGAACTCCTCCGGGAACCAGTCCGGCCGCCGCCCCGACGCCCAGACCGGCACCGTGCGCCCGCCCACCGCCATCACCCGCTCGTCGGTGTACGCCTCGGCGAAGTGCAGCAGCCAGTCGCGCTCGGCCACGGCGTCGTCGTCGAGGAAGGCCACGATCTCGCCGCGGGCCGCGGCGATGCCGGTGTTGCGGCCCGCGGACAGGCCGCGGGGGCCCGCGTTGGCGAGCACCCGCACCACGTCGCCGTCGGAGGACTCCTTGTACTCCTTGGCCAGCCGCTCCCGGAGCGTCTCGTTGTGATCGACGACCAGCAGCGTCTCCAGGGCCGGCCGCGACTGCGCGTGGACCGAGGAGACCGCGGCGAGGATGTCCTCCCAGCGGTCCTCGGTGTACGCGCAGATCACGACGGAGATGCCGGGACCGCTCAAGACACCTCTCCCCGCATCGCGGCCGGCGCCGGCGACTGGGGTGAACGGCGGCGCAGCGCACGGCGGTTGGAGCGCTCCTGAAGGATCACCCGGAGCACGCGCAGTCCGTCCCGCACGGCCCGCAGATTGCTGACGCCGTGGATGCGCAGGTACTCGTAGCTCGGGATCTCCTGCACCTTCAGCCCGGCCTTGACGACGCGGATGTTCATCAGGGTCTCGACCTCGAAGCCGGTGCAGTCGAGGTCGATCTTGTCGAGGCAGTGGCGCCAGAACGCGTTGTAGCCGTAGCAGAGGTCGGTGTAGCGGGCGCCGAACTTGCGGTTGACGGCCGTGCACAGCGCCCAGTTGCCCATTTTGCGGATGAAGGTCATGTCGTCGGTGCCGCCGCCGTTGGCGAAGCGGGAGCCCTTGGCGAAGTCCGCGCCGGAGACCAGGGCGGAGACGTAGCTGAGGATCTCGCCGCCGTCCGCCGAGCCGTCCGCGTCGATCATCACGATGATGTCGCCGGTGCAGGCCTGGAACCCGGTGATCAGGGCGTCGCCCTTGCCCTTGCCGCGCTGCTCGACGACCTTCACCTCGGGCCACAGCTCGCGGGCCACCTGGACGGTGTCGTCGGTGGAGTTGCCGTCGACCAGGACCACTTCGTGTATCCAGTCGGGCAGGGTCTTGAAGACGTACGGAAGGTTCTCCGCCTCGTTCATCGCCGGGATGACCACGCTCACCGGCGGGGCAATGGCCAGGTGCGAGGAGACGGGCCGGTACTTTCCGGCGGTCGGCGGATGCGGGTCCGTCGCGGCCGGCTGCAGAACTGAGCTCATGAGTCTGGTCCCTCTCGTCCGGTGGACCGCCCCCCCAGGGCAGTCCGGATCCAGTCCGGTTCGAAAGGGGGGTTCTCACTCGAGGCACGCCGACATGGAGCTTCGGGCACGCCGGGTGAGCTGGCAAAGCTGGCCGGCCGCGAAAAAACGGCAGCCGACCGCGCGGCACGGCCCGGAGACAAGTGCGATCACCGAGCACGGCACCCCCCTACCGCGCCCCGCGCCGGTTCGTCGCGGTCCTTGAGCCCTCCCCTAGAGCCGCGTACTGACGGACCGATGCGGGTGAGATGTATGACGGTATTGACGATTGAACCCGTATGGCAAGACCTGGAACGGCCGCTCACGTTTTTGTTGGTTTGGCCGTTGTGTCAGACACCTTGTGCGACGCAAGTTGCACGTTCCCGTCTCATAAACATGCGTTCCCCGGAGGCGATCAGGGCCTCCGGGGAACACGTGTTCAGGTGTCGGCGCGGACCTCGGTCACTGCACGATCTGCAGCAGCCGGTTCGGCGAGCCGGAACCCGCGCTGGTGACCTTGCCGGTGACGGCGCCGTTCACCAGGGCCGTGGCGACCTGGGCCGGGCTGGACGAGGTGTGACCGGCCAGGTAGACCGCCGCCGCGCCCGCGACGTGCGGGGTCGCCATCGAGGTGCCGGAGATGGTGTTGGTCGCGGTGTCGCTGGTGTGCCAGCCGGCCGTGATGGAGGAGCCGGGCGCGAAGATGTCCAGGACCGAGCCGTAGTTGGAGTAGCTCGCCTTGGCGTCGGTGCTGGTGGTGGCGCCGACCGTGATGGCCTCGGCGACCCGGGCGGGGGAGGACGAGGAGGCCGTGGTGCTGCTGTTGCCCGCGGCGACGGCGTAGGTGACACCGCTGGCTATGGAGTTGCGGACGGCCGTGTCCAGGGTGGCGGAGGCGCCGCCGCCGAGGGACATGTTGGCGACCGAGGGGCCGGAGTGGTTCTGCGTGACCCAGTCGATGCCCGCGATCACACCGGCCGTGGTGCCGGAGCCGCTGTTGTTCAGCACCCGCACCCCCACGATCTTCGCCTTCTTGGCGACGCCGTAGGTCGTGCCCGCGATCGTGGTGGCCACATGGGTGCCGTGGCCGTTGCCGTCGGAGGCGTCGTTGTCGCCGTCGACCGCGTCGTAGCCGTGCGAGGCGCGGCCGCTGATCTGCTGGTGGGTGATGCGCACACCGGTGTCGATCACATAGACCGTCACACCGCTGCCCGCGCTGTCCGGGTAGGTGTAGGTGCCGGACAGCGGGAGCGAGGCCTGGTCGACGCGGTCCAGGCCCCAGGGGGCGTTCGTCTGGGTGGCGGCGAGCGAGACGCGCTGGTTCTGCTCGACGGAGGCCACCGCCGGGTCGGCGGCGAGCTGCCTGGCCTCGGTGGCGGAGAGGGTGGCGGCGTAGCCGTTCAGCGCCTTGCCGAACGTCTTGTCGACCGAGCCGCCGTACTCCTTCACCAGGCCCTTGCCCGCCGCCGAGGACGCTTTCAGGCCCGCGCTCTTCTTGAGCGTGACGAGATAGCTGTCCTTGATCGCGGTCGGGGAGTCCGCGGCGAGCACCCGGCCCTCGGCGGGTGCGGCCTGGGCGGGAAGCGTGGTGAGCCCGCCCACGAGGGCGGCGGCCGCCAGCGAGGTGAGTGCGGCGAACCCGAGTCTCTTGCTGCGCAGTTGTGCCATTACGAGGGAGTCCTCCTCTGGGCGGCGCGCGCCTGGGTGGGGCGCGCGTCATGTGGGGGATGTGCGCGTGCTCGCGCACACAGGCAGGGGAGCGTCGCGTTCCGCTCCCGGCCGGAGTAAAGCGTCTGCCAACTACCGGGATAGAACAAGGGAGTTGAGCATCAGTCAACAAAGTTGTCATGTCCGTGCAACAAGCAGAGGTGGGGGCGTAACGCGACCCGCCGTGAACAGGCCACGAAAAAGCCGGGGAAACCGAAAAGACTTGGCATGGACACTTCCTGTCAACACGCGTAGCTGCTACGACGGTTATGGCAGAGATCCTGCTAAAGGGAGGTTCCATGAGACGTTCCCGACTTGTCGTGCTCGTGAGCTCGCTCCTCCTCGCCGTCGGCACCGCCCTCACCGGGGCGGCGACGGCGCAGGCGTCCTCACTCGCCGCAACTGGCGGCTATGTGGCGCTCGGTGACTCCTATTCCTCGGGAGTCGGAGTCGGCAGCTACATCAGCTCCAGCGGCGACTGCAAGCGCAGCACCAAGGCCTACCCCTACCTGTGGGCCGCCGCCAACGCGCCTTCCACCTTCGACTTCACCGCCTGCTCGGGCGCCCGAACGGGTGATGTTCTGGCGAGTCAACTCACCCCGCTCAGCGCCTCCACCGCCCTCGTCTCGATCAGCATCGGCGGCAACGACGCCGGCTTCGCCGACGTCATGACGACCTGTGTGACCCAGTCCGACAGCTCCTGCGTCTCCCGCATCAACACCGCCCGCGCGTACGTCGACTCCACGCTGCCCGGCAAGCTCGACGGCGTGTACTCGGCGATCCGCTCCAAGGCCCCCGCCGCCAAGGTCGTCGTCCTCGGCTACCCCCGCTTCTACAAGCTCGGCGCCACCTGCCTCGGTCTGTCCGAGACCAAGCGCAAGGCCATCAACGACGCCTCCGACCACCTCAACACCGCCATCGCCAAGCGCGCCGCGAACCACGGCTTCACCTTCGGTGACGTCCGCACCACCTTCACCGGCCACGAGATCTGCTCCGGCGACTCCTGGCTGCACAGCGTCAGCTGGCTGAACATCGGCGAGTCGTACCACCCGAAGGCACCCGGCCAGTCGGGCGGCTATCTGCCCGTGCTCAACAGCAACGACTGACCGCTCAGCCGGAGTCCGAGTCCGCGTTCGACTCCGGATCCGAACCCGGTTCCGGGTCGGTGCCGGAGGGAGAAGGGGAGGCCCCGCCCGTCGGGGTCTCCGACTCGCACGCCACCGAGAACGGCACCGACTCGGACGTCGTCCGCACCGGTTCGCGCACCTCCACGCTGATCTCGTTCTCGAACGTCCCGCTCTCCTCCTCGGTCGTCACCCGCACCGTGTCCCGCTTCGAACGACCGCCGCCCTCCGCGAACGACAGCGTCTTCCAGCCCCCGTCGAGGACCTGGCCGTCCTGAGTCACCCAGCGGTAGCTCACCTCGGCCGGCAGCCGGCCCACCGTGAGCGTCGCCGTGAACTCGGGCGCCTGCGCGTTCGGCGGCGGACACGGCCCCGCATAGTCCGTACGCCGGCCCTGCAGGGCGACCCGCACCGACTGCGGAGGCGGACTGCTCTCCTTCGACTCGCTCGGGGTCGGCGACGGGCTGGACTTCTCCTCCCCGGTGCTGCGCGGCGGGCTCTTGGTCGCCGTCGGCGTAACGTCCCCGGCGCCCTGGTCGTTGCCACCGGAGCCGTCCCCGTTGTTGAGCAGCGCGTACGTCAGCCCGCCCACCGCGAGCGCCAGCGCGATCACCCCCGCGACCAGCACCCGCCCGGTCCTGCGCTCCCCGTCCCGGCCGGTGGCCGTCGTGGTCGCCGTCGGCCCGGACGCCGCCGTACTCCCGGGGAAGGGCATCGGGGGCGTGGGAGCGGGCTCGGGGTGGCCCACGGCCGTCGGCGGGAACGGAACCGCCCGCGTGGTGTCCGCGCGCGGCGAACCGCCCGCGGCGACGACCCGCAGATCCTCCTCGGCCCGCTCGGGCGGCAGCCGCTGCTCCGGATCCTTGCGCAGCAGCCCTTCGATGACCGGGGCGAGCGGACCGGCCCGGTACGGCGGCGGCAACTCCTCGTCGACGATCGCCCGCAGCGTGCTCAGCGGGGTGTCGTGACGGAAGGGGGAGTGGCCCTCGACCGCCGCGTACAGCAGCACCCCGAGCGACCACAGGTCCGACTCCGGGCCCGGCGTACGGCCCAGCGCCCGCTCCGGGGCGAGGAACTCGGGCGAGCCGATGACCTCCCCGGTCATGGTCAGCGCCGAGCTGCCCTCGACCATGGCGATGCCGAAGTCGGTGAGCACGATCCGGCCGTCGTTCGAGATCAGCACGTTGGCCGGCTTCACGTCGCGGTGCAGCACCCCGGCCTCGTGCGCGGACCGCAGTGCGGACAGCACCTCGGCGCCGATGTGTGCCGCGCGCTGCGGTGTCATCGGGCCCTCGGCGTCGAGGACCTCGGCCAGGGAGAGGCCGCGGACCAGTTCCATGACGATCCACGGCCGGCCGTCGTCCGTGGCCACGTCGTACACCGTCACCACGTTGCGGTTGGCGACCCGGGCCGCCGCCCACGCCTCCCGCTCCAGCCGCGCGTACATCCGCTGCACGTCGTCGCCCGCCAGGCCGGACGGGGCGCGCACCTCCTTGACGGCGACCTCGCGGTGCAGCACCTCGTCGCGGGCGCGCCACACCGTTCCCATGCCGCCCTCGCCCAGTGGTGCCAGGAGGCGGTAGCGGCCCGCGATCACACGCTCATGGCCCGGTTCTTCGAACACGGCGCCCCCATTCGCAGCCGGGCGAAATCTTCATGGGGTGTGTCTTCCCCATGAGGTCGGTTTTCCTCACGACGTCCGCTTCTCTCCTGACGCCCGATGTCTCACGAACGTAACTCAGCCGAGTGCGGATGCCGCCCCCTTGAACACCAGTCCGGCCCCGAGAACCACCACGGCGAAGGCCGAACCGAGCGGTGCGGTGCGGCGCACCAGGGCCGCCATCGGGCCCCCCGTCCAGCGGGGGCGCCGGTCCAGGAGCCGGGTCATGCCGCTGCCCGCCTTGACGACGGCGTACCCGGCGGCCGTGAGGGTGAGCGCCAGTCCGACGCCGTATGCGACGACGAGCAGCAGACCGAACCAGGCCTGCCCGAGGGCGGCGGCGCCGACCAGCACCACCACGGCGGACGGGCTGGGCACGAGGCCGCCCGCGAAGCCCATGAGGATCGTGCCGCGCAGGGTGGGGGCGATGGCGTGGCTGTGGGTGGAACCACCGTGGGTGTGCTCGATCGTGTGGGGGTGGGAGTGGGGGTGGCTGTGATCGTGCGGGTGGTCGTGGTCGTGGTCGTGCTTGTGATCGTGGTCGTGCTTGCCGTGATGGTCGTGGTCGTGGGTGTGGCTTCCGTTGTCGTGCTCGTGGCCGTGATGATGGCCGTGCGGGTGGTGGGTGTGCGCGCGGTTGCGCAGCGCGCGGCGGACCAGGCTCGCGCCCGCCAGGGTCACCAGGAGACCGCTGGCGACGCCGAGCCAGGCGATCACCGAGGGCGCCGCGGCCGAGCCGGCCGTCACCAGCAGGCCCAGGGCGACCACGCCCAGGGTGTGCGTGATGGTCACCGAGGCAGCCATGGGCAGGACGTCCTTCATCCTCGCCCGACCGCCCCGGGCCGCCGCCGTCGCCGCCATGATGGTCTTGCCATGGCCCGGGGCCAGTGCGTGCATCGCGCCCAGGACGACAGCGATGAGCAGGGCCAGCGCGGCGAACCCGGCGGTGAGGTCCTGCCGGGCCACCAGGTCGTCCAGGGCACGCGTCCAGCGGTCCGCGCCGCGCGGGAGCACGGAGGCCGCGGGGGCGTCCGACTCCTCCTCGGCCAAGGCGGCGCCGCCCGGGCGCACCCGCAGGGCGGCGGACGCGGTGTCGGCCGGGGAGGACAGCAACTCCTCCGGGTAGCTCGTCAGTTCGTCCGATATCGATTTCTCGGGCACGTCCGAGGCGGCGAGCGTCATACGGTCGCCCCGCGCCGTGATCTCCCGCCAGCCCGGGCCGTCGGCGGCACCCGCGCCACGGAAGCCGAGGGACAGGGTCTTCTCGTCCGACGGGAGCGGCGCGGTCAGCTCGCACTCCACCCGGAGGGTGTCGAGCCCCGCCTGCCCGGGCCGCACGCGCGCGTGGCTGCGCTCGGCGGTGAGGGCGACCGCGCGTCCGCCGACGGTCGCGCGGCTGTCCTCGGCTGCCGTGGCGCACCGCTCGCGGGCCCACATGGCGATGCCCAGCCGTTCGATGTCCGGCCCCGCCTGGGTCGCCGGGATCTCGGCGAGGTCCTCGACGTGGTGGACTCGCAGTTCGCCGGGGGCGGCGACCAGGCCGTCGTAGCGGTTGACGGTGAAGTTGCCCAGCGGGTGGGCGCTCGCCGTGGCGGCGGGCAGCAGGGTGAGCGCGCAGGCGGCCGTGAGGACGGCGGCGCCGGACGCGAACAGCCGGCGCAGGGTCACCGGTTCCCCTCCAGGTCCTTGAGTGCGGTACGGGCCTCACGCGCGCCGAGGGGCGAGAAGCCGGGGTTCAGGTCCAGCGCGGCCTTCAGGTGCGTGCGGGCCTCGCGCCGGTCGCCGGTGGTGCGCTCGATGATGCCGCGGTGGTAGAGGAAGACGGCGTTGCGGTAGCCGGTGGCGGTCGCCCGGCGGGCGTACGGCAGGGCTTCCTCGTCCCGGCCGTTGACGTGCAGGGCCCAGGCGAGGGCGTCTGCGGTGTGCACGCTGTGCCGGCGGTCCCACTCGGCGCGGGCGGCGCGCAGGGCTTCCTTCTTGTCGCCGTGGTCGGCGGCGGCCAGGGCCGTCTCGAGGTCGGTGTTGGCGCCGCCGGCGCGGGCGAGGGCCGTCCAGGCGTCGACGAGGGCGTACTGGTCGCCGGCCTTCGCCCGGTCGCCGTCGGCGCCGCGGTCCTCGTACAGCTCGCCGAGGGCGACGAGCGGGCCGGGCAGCGGGAACCGGGCGACGACCTGCTCCAGCCCCCGCACGGCGGCCGTCCGCTCCCCGCTCGCCGCCTGGACCCGGGCGCGGCCCTCCAGGGCGGGCAGGTACGCGTCGTCGGCGGCGAGGGCACGGGCGTAATGGTCGAGGGCCGTCTTGTAATCGCCCTGGTTCCAGGCGAGTTGCCCGAGGGCGGTGGCGACGTACGCGACGTCGGCGGGCGCGTGCGCCGAGCTCAGGGCGCGCTCCAGCACCTCGCGCGCCGTGCGGACGTCGCCGCGCAGCTCGCGCACGTACGCGTACCGCGTGAAGACGGGTATCCCGGGGCGCCTGTCGTCGGCGGTGTCGGCGGCCTTCGCGGCGTCGTCGTACCGGCCGAGTTCGACGAGGGCGTCGATCCGGGTGCACAGGGCGCGTTCGTTGTAGGGGTTCTCCTTCAGGGCCCGGTCGGCGTGGGTCAGGGCACCGGGAAAGTCGTGCCGGGCGGCGGCGAGGGCGGCCTGCCCCGCCAGGGCCTGGTCGTTGCCGGGTTCCAGCCCGAGGGACCGCTTCAGGGCGCGCTGGGCCTGCGGATACCGGGAGGGGTCGCCGTTGGTCCGGGCCTGCTCGACGTAGGCGACTGCGAGGGTGGCCCAGCTGCCGAAGTCCTTGGGCTGGGCCCGGAGATGCTTCTGCAGGGAGGCGATCCCCGCGTCGAGATCCCCCCGGGCGAGATCGCCGGGCGACAACGCCCCGGCCGCCGAGACGGCGTCGACACCGGCCCCGCGGTCCTGCACACCCCCGACCGCGATGGCCCCACCGGTCACCGCGACCGCCAGCAGCACGGCACACCCGGCCAGATGCAGGGCCCGCCACCGCCGCCCCCCGTCGGCGGCCCGCCGCACCGCGACGACCCGCTGACCGGAGTCGGCCTCGGTCCTGCCCTCCGTCTCCTCCGCTTCCTCTTCCTTGCCCTCGGCCCCGGCTTCCTCTTCCTTGCCCTCGGCCCCGGCGTCGGCTGACTCCTCGGCCTCGCCTTCGCCGCGCGGAGGAGGGGTGGGCGCGTCGTCACCGGCGCAGGGCTCCGGGGCCGTCGACGGCGCGCGGTCGTCGTCGGGCCTCTCCGGTGTGCTGTCGGTCGTACGCGCAGGCATGACCTCTCCTCGATCGGATGTGCTGGTGCGGGAGTGGAGTCGGCGGCGCGGCCCGCGCCGTGGGGGATGTGGAGCGGGCCGCGCCGGTTCGTGAGTGCGGAGCGGGTCAGTAGGCCCGGTTCCGCATGCGGCGCCACCACATCAGGGCCGCGCCGATCAGGACGATGCCGCCCGCACCGGCGCCCGCGGAGGCGGCCATCAGGCGCGTGTTGTCCGAACCCTCGGCGCCGGCCGGCTGGAGCGCGTCGCCGAGCTGGCTGCGGACGTCGTTGCCGCCGTCCACGCCCTTGGCGAGCGGGCCGCGCGAACCCTCGGTCGGCAGGGCCACGTAGGGGAAGGACTTCTCGAACTTCTTGTCGTTCTTGTCGACCGCGTCACCGAGGTCGTTCTTCGCACCCAGCAGTTCGCCCTCGACGACCTGGAGCGAGGCGTCGATCACGTCGTCGGTGAGGCGACGGCCGTTCGGGAAGCCCGCGTTGTCACCGTCCAGGACGCCCAGCCGCTTGGGCTTGGCGGCCGGCTTGATGGACGTGTTGAGCCGCAGCTGCTCCGACGGCGTCACGTGCGGCGGCTGGTTGAGGTCCTTGACGCCCTTGAGGAAGACGTCGACCAGGTCGTTGCGCGGCTCGTCGGGCGCCGGGATCTTGTAGATCGCCTCGATGAGCTTGGGCAGCTCCGGGTTGGTGACGTTCTCCAGGAACTCGGCGTCGTCCCGCGGCGTGGACGCGTTGAACTTGTCCTTGTCCTTCAGCGGGTTGACGACCTCGTTCACCAGCGGGTTGCCCAGGCGCGACACCTGGGAGAAGTAGCCCTTGGCGTTCTTGCGCTGGGTCGTCGACCAGACGCCGACGACCGGCTGCTCGTGCGACTCGGTGATGAGGCTGTTCGGCACCTGCAGGGCGATCGAGTTGACGTTGTAGCCCTTGAGGGTGTCGTTGCCGACCTCGGAGAGGTTCCCGCCGTACAGCAGGTCGAAGACGCGCAGGTCCAGGAAGAACGGGTCGTCGGCCTGCCCGGCGAACGTCTGGGCGCCCCCGGCGAGTTTGTGGATCGCCTGCTTGCGCAGGGTGTTGTAGTCCGGCATCGACGCCTTGCCCACGTTCGACGGCGCCACCGGCACGTCGTCGGCGACCTTGGTCTTCGAGACGGCCTTCAGGTGCTTCAGCTTGATCAGCTCGAGGTCGTACGTCTGCGTGATGTTGAGGTCGGGGTCGTCGAGGCTCTCGACCGGGCCCGTGTTGTAGAGGAACGTCTTGTCGTTCTTCGCATGGGTCTTGAACGTGTAGCGGAACAGGAGGTCTTCCTGCGCGTCGCCGTTGCTGTCGATGCGCAGGTCGTACTGGGCGTCCTCGGCGAACGGGAAGAAGTTGGGCCCGCCGGCCGGTTCCTCGAAGGGTATCCAGTTCGCCACGATGGTCGTCGTGTCCGGCTTGTCCGGGCTGACGAACGCGTACACGTCGGTGTTGTCGTACTGCGGGGTCCCCGAGATCAGCGGGGCCTCGCGGTGGCTGGAGGCGGAGGCCTCCTCAGGGGCCAGCGCGGTCACACCGGCGGCGGCGAGCCCGCCGGTGGCCAGCGCACCACAGATCACGGTCGCGATGCTCCGGCGCCCCGCGCCGGTCCTGAAGGTAGGTGTCATGCCGTCCGTCCTCGGTGCCAACTTGCCTGACACACGCCATTCGGAGTGGTCGGCAGAGCGGATTGGTCGAATCTCAAACGTTCTTACGGCGAGTGGGGAAAGTTGTTTCATCGCCGGGCGACCCGCGTTTTCGGCGCGCTGATCCGTAACTCCGTCCGGAGGTGTGTGCGTTGCGATTGCCTCGCGTGAGGGGACAGGCCCGGTGCGGCCTCGGAGAGGGGGACCGAGTGGAGGCGGACGAGCTGCTGCTGCTCGTGGCAGGTGGGGACCAGAAGGCGTTCGAGGAGCTGTACGCGGTGGTGTCCGGCCCGGTGTTCGGACTCGTACGGCGCGTGGTGCGCGACCCCGCCCAGTCGGAGGAGGTGGCTCAGGAAGTGCTGCTCGAACTGTGGCGGTCCGCGGCGAGGTTCGACCCCGGCCGGGGCAGTGCGATGTCCTGGATCCTCACCCTCGCCCACCGCCGCGCCGTCGACCGGGTCCGCAGCGCCCGGGCGGCCGGGGAGCGCGAGCAGCGCGAGGCACTGCGTGCGAACCAGCCCGCCTTCGACCAGGTCACCGAGGAGGTCGAGGCCGGCCTCGAACGCGAGTGGGTGCGCCGCTGCCTGGACCGGCTCACCGTGCTGCAGCGCCAGTCGGTCACCCTCGCCTACTACGAGGGGTACACCTACCGTGAAGTGGCCGAGCAGCTCTCCCTGCCGCTGGGCACCGTCAAGACCCGCATGCGGGACGGGCTGACCCGGATGCGCGAGTGCCTGGGAGGAGCGGCATGAGCCTCTTTCGCCGCGAGGACCTTCACTCGCTCGCCGCGCCCTACGCGCTGGACGCCCTCGAACCCGCGGAGCGGGTCCGCTTCCAGAAGCACCTCCGGTACTGCGACCGCTGCGCCGCCGAGGTGCGCGCCCTGACCGAGGACGCCGTCCGGCTCGCCTGGTCCACCACCGCCCCGCCCCCGGCCGCGCTGCGTGACCGGGTCATGCTCGCCGTGCGGACGACTCCGCAGGACCCGGCGCCGCAGGGCGCGGTGCGCGAGCCGGCCCGGGCGCGGGCGACGCAGCTGCCGCCGCACGTCTGGGGCAACCAGCCACCGCCGCGGCAGCGGCAGCGGCGCCGGATCCCGCTGTTCGTGCCCTTCGCCACGGCCACCGCCGCCGCGGCCCTCGTCGTCGCCTCGCTGTTCGCCGTGCAGGCGAACCGGACCCAGGACCGGCTGACCGCCGAGCAAGATCGGTCACGTGAGATCGCCCACGTTCTGGCGGCTCCGGACGCCCGTGCGAGCAGTGGCCGGGACGGCCGGGGCCGCACCATCGGAGTGGTCGCTTCCGCCACGGAGGGGAGTGCGGTGGTCACCCTCGGCGGATACGGGACGCCCGCGGGCGGCCGCGTGCACCAGTTGTGGCTCATGCGCCCGGGCGCGCAACCACGCTCCCTCGGGCTGTTCGAGGGCGACACGCCCCTGGTCGCAACGGGTCTGGGCACCTCCGCGACGTCACTGGCCGTGACCGTCGAGCCCGGCGGGGGATCGCCGCAGCCCACTACCCAGCCGATCGTCCAACTGGCCCTGAAATCTGTTGGATTCGGAGAGTAATCGGAGATACATCGTCAACCCCCTTATGGGGAAGGTGAATCCTGTGACCGCGATACACGAGTGCCCGGCCGGGGCGATAGGGTTAACCTGCCCGGGCCGGGTGGACTCGTACGGGTGGGGAGTGACATGGATCAGATAACAGTGCGCAGCAGGGCCAGGGTCCCTGCGATCACCTGCGGGAGCAGCGCGACCAGTTCGCGCCTCGACCGCCACCTCTCGGTGCTGGGCGGCCCCGCCGTCCCCCAGCGGGAGACGGTCGAGGCGACCTCGCTGATGCGGGAACTGACCGCGCGTCAGCCGCACGACCGCAGTGGCAGGGGCGCGCGCGTACGTCGCGTCTCGCTCTTCGCGCCGCTGCGCCGACTGCGCCGCTCCCTGTTCGGCAGCAGGTAGGGGTCCGCGCTCGGGCGGTCACACCGCCCCTGGCGCAGCGCTGCGACACTCGTCGTCCGTCATCCCCGCGGCTCGCAGCGACGCCAGGTGTGTTCCCGAGCGCGGCACGCCCCCTGTCGGTGCCTCATCCCCGCCCGGCAGTGACCGGGGGCCACGTCCGCGGTTCCGGCCGCCCGTTCACCGCTCCCCGTGCGCGTACTGGCGCACGGCCAGCGGCACGAACACCCCGAGCAGCACGGCGCACCACAGCAGTGACCCCGCGACCGGGTGGGCCACCGGCCAGGCCGCCCCATCGGGCACCGGCGCGTTGCCGAAGAGGTCCCGCAGGGCCGTCGCCGGCGCGCTGATCGGATTCCACTCCGCGACCGTCCGCAGCCAGCCGGGCAGCCCGCTCGTCGGGATGTAGGCGCTGGACAGCAGCGGCAGCAGGAACGTCGCACCGCCCAGCTGGCCGGCCGCCTCCTCGTTGCGGGTGAGCAGGCCCAGGTAGATCCCGGCCCAGGTGCATGCGAAGCGGAACAGCATCAGCAGCGCGAACGCCCCCAGAGCGGCGAGCGGGCTCCCCTCGACCCGCCAGCCCACGGCGAGGCCCACCAGCAGGAACGGCACGGTTCCGACGGCCGTGGCCACGAGGTCCGCCGCGGCCTGCCCCAGCGGCACGGCGGCCCGGCTCATCGGCAGCGTACGGAAGCGGTTCGTCACACCCCGGTGCGTGTCCCCGGCCGCCTGGAACATGCCGGTCATGATCCCGCCCGAGGCGGTCGCCACCAGCAGGCCCGGTACCAGGAACGACCGGTACGCCTCGCCCGGCACCGCCAGCGCGCTGCCGAAGACGTAGCCGAAGAACAGCAGCATGCTGATCGGCATGACCTGGGTGAGGATCAGCAGCCCCGGGTTGTTCCGCATCCGCAGCAACTGGCGGCCCAGCATCGCGGTCCCGTCGTGCGCCAGCATGCTCATGCGGCACGCTCCTTCGTCTCGGTCGTCCCGGTCGTGGTCTCCGTCAGGCGCAGGAACACGTCGTCGAGGGTCGGCGGGCGCAGGCTCACGTCGAGCAGCGGCACCCCGGCCGTGTCCAGGGCGCGCACCAGCAGCGGGATCGTGAGCGTCGGGTCCTTGCTGACCGCGCCGACGGCGTTGCGCTCGTGGTCGAGCGACGGTTGAGCGCCCGTCAGCCGGTCGAGCACGGCCGCGGCCTTCGCCAGTACCTCCGCGTCCGGCACGACGACCTCGGCGTGCGCCCCGACGAGCGACTTGAGCTGCGCCGGGGACCCGGTGTGCGCGACCCGGCCCCGGTCCACCAGGGCGATGTCGTCGGCCAGTTGGTCGGCCTCCTCCAGGTACTGGGTGGTGAGCAGCACAGTCGTGCCCTCGGCGGTCAGGCCGCGCACCACGTCCCAGATGAGCGTCCGGCTGGCCGGGTCGAGGCCGGTCGTCGGCTCGTCCAGGAACAGCACGTCGGGACGGCGGATCAGGCTCACCGCGAGGTCCAGGCGGCGGCGCATGCCGCCGGAGTAGGTGGACGCGGGGCGGTCGGCGGCCTCGGTCAGGCCGAAGCGGTCGAGGAGTTCCGCGGTCCGGGCGGCCGGGCCGCGCACCCGGTGCAACCGGCCGAACAGCTGGAGGTTCTGGCGGCCGGTGAGGTCCCCGTCGATCGAGGTGTCCTGCCCGGTCACACCGATCCGGGCGCGTACGGAGGCGGGCTCGCGGACGAGGTCGTGCCCCGCGACCCGGGCGGAGCCCGCGTCCGGCCGCAGCAGTGTCGTCAACAGCCCTACGGCCGTCGTCTTGCCCGCGCCGTTGGGCCCGAGGACCCCGCAGACCGTCCCCTCGGCGATCGCGAGGTCCAGCCCGCGCAGGGCATGGACCTCCCCGAACCTCTTTTCCAGCCCTTCACTAAGTACAGCGTACGTAGAAGTCATGGCGTGACCATAGCGCACTACGTACGCTGTACGTAACTAGGATGGAGGTCGAGGTGATGATCGATGGCGGGCCGAGCGGCCGTACCCGAAGTGATCTGGGCGCGCCCCGAGCGCACCGGCCGTGGGCCGAAACCGGCGTTCACCCGCGCCGACATCGCGGCGGCGGCGGTGCGGATCGCCGACGCGGACGGGCTGGACGGGGTGACGATGCGCCATGTCGCCACCGAACTGGGCTGCGGCACGATGTCGCTGTACAACTACGTCCCCCGCAAGGAGGACCTGTACGAGCTGATGATCGACGCCATCGGCGCCGAGCACGAGATGTTCGAGCCGACCGGCGACTGGCGTGCCGACATGCTCCGCAACGCGGAGGAGACGCGCGCGATCATGTACCGCCACACCTGGGTGCCGCGCCTGATGCCGGGGGTGTTCGGCTTCAGCCCCAACACCCTGCGCTACCTGGAGCACTGCCTGGCCTGCCTCGAACCGCTCGACGTGCCGGCGGGCACGAAGACGGAGCTGATCGCGCTGCTCAACGGCGTCGTGACGACGTACGTCGGCAACGAGATCGCGACCGCCGAGCGCACCCGCTCCATGCCGTGGACGGCGGAGGAGGAGAACGCGGTCCGCATGGCCTATCTGGGCAGCCAGATCGCCACCGGCGCCTATCCGCGGATGACCGCGGCCTTCATGGAGCAGAGCGGGCCGGTCGATCTGGAGGCGGTGTTCCGACGGGCACTCGAACGTGTCCTGGACGCTTTCGACCCCGAGTCGCGCTGAGGCGGCTGGGGCGGCTGAGGCGGCGGGGGAGCCAAGCGGCCAGGTCAGCCAAGCGGCCAGGTCAGCCAAGCAGCTGGGGCGGCTGAGCGGCTGGGGCAGCGAAAGCGGCTAGGGGAGCCAAGCGGCCAGGTCAGCCAAGCAGCTGGGGCAGCGAAAGCGGCTCGGGCAACTGACGCGGCTGGGCGAGGGGAGCCAAGCGGCTCGGCAGCTGAGACGGCTGGGGGAGCTAAGCGGCTCGGGCAGCTGAGGCGGTCAGGGCAGACAAGCGGCTGGGGCAGCGAAAGCGGCTCGGGCAACTGACGCGGCCAGGGCAGCCAAGCAACTGGGGCAGCCAAGCAGCTGGGGCGGCTGAGCGGCTGGGGCGGCGAAAGCGGCTGGGGGAGCCAAGCGGCTAGTGCAGCTGAAGTAGCCAGGCAGCTGAAACAGCTAGAGCAGTGCCAGTTGTCCCTCGGGGCCCTCCTCGGGACCTTCCAGTACCGACGCCGGGCGGCGGGCCGCGCTCGGCACCGGGAGGACGCCGGCCTTGCCCAGGTCCGTCGCCGTGACCGGGTCGGGGAGCTCCGGCTCCTCCGGGGGGCGCAGATCGGCCAGGAGGGCGAGGACGGTGATCAGCTCCAGCAGCTCTGACGTCCAGGGCTGGGGCCAGGTGGCGGGACGGATCGCCGCCAGTGTGCCCGGCTCGGGGACGGCGACGCGGGTCGCGAACCACTGCTCCAGGACGCGCACTCCCCCCACCTCGAAGTCCCAGGCCTGCGGCGGCACCGGGGAGATGCGCCCCTCGTCCAGGAACAGGGCTTCCTCGTCCCGGTCGTAGCGCAGGGTCATGGGCCGGGACGGCAGCGGGGCGCGGACGTAGGGGCGGCGGCCGCCGGGCAGCTTCGGGCGTTCGCCGTCGCGGCGCATCAGCCACAGCATCCGGTGCCCCAGCTCCAGGCCCCGCTCCCAGGCGTCGGCGTCCCCGGTGAGCGGGACGGTGAGGTCCGGGCGGGCCGCGGCCGTGATCCAGGCGAGCACGTCCAGTGGTGCCGGGGTGCGGCCCAGCCGGGTGCCGAGGTGCTCCAGCAGGCCCGGGGCCAGATTCGGCTCGTGTCCGCCCGGGCGGCGGAACAGCGGGCGGACCCGGCCGGGGCGCAGCAGCGGGACCAGCGAGGTGCACAGCAGGGGAGGGGTGGCGCCGGGCGCCTCCGCCACGAAGACCTGCCGCTCGTCCGCCACTCGCCACAGCTCCGGGCGGGCCGCGTCGATCAGCCGCTGGTCGGGGATCAGCCACTGCTCGTCGTAGGGCGCGAGCAGCACGCGCACCGGCTCCGGGCAGGGCCCGGAGGCGCGCACCAGCTTCTCCGTGCCACCGATGCCGCTCGGGCCGGGCAGCCGGCCGACCGCCGTGTGCAGCGTGCGCGAGCGCGTCGGCTCGAACAGCGCCTCGCGGTCGGGGCCCTCGGCCTTGACCAGGGCGTCCCAGCGGGCCTTCAGGGACCCCGCGTCGGGGGCCGCCGGCCAGCCCCGGCCGAGCCGCGGCGGTGCGACGGACCACGGCATGAGGTCCGCCAGCAGCGGAGCGTCGTCGTGCGTCACGCTGGGCATCGTACGACGTATCCGAAGCCGCTCAGGGGCGCGGGGAACGCCGCTACCGGCCCGCACCGGGGTACGGACGGACACGCCGCTTCCAGCGGAGCGCTCACGTGGCGTCCAGGGTCACCGTGAAGGAGAACCGGTCCCCCCGGTAGTGGATGACGGCCACGTCCAGAGGCCGCCCGTCGGCGTCGTACGTCACCCCGGTGTAGTGCAGGATCGGGCTCAGCAGGGGGACTTGGAGCAGCTTCGAGGTCTCCGGGTCGGCCAGCCGCGCCTCCACCGTGTCCGTGATGCGGCTGATGTCCGCCCCCACCACGTCCCGCAGCACCTTGGTCATGGGCCACCGGACGAGGTCCTCCAGATCGATCTGCGCGGCCAGTTCGGGGCGCACGTAGTTGCGGGCGTGGTTCGTCGGCTCACCGGTCTTCTCGTCACTGCGCAGCCGGTGGTACGTCGACACCTCCCCGACGTCCGGGAAGAACTCGGCGAGTTCGCTCGGCACGGATGTGCTGCCGTGGTCCAGCAGTTCGGTCGTCATACCGGACTGCTGGGCCACGATCGCGTCCACCGAGCCGAGCAGGCGCACCGGGGAACCCCGGCGCGCGTGCGGCTCGATGAACGTGCCCCGCCGGCGGTGGCGCGAGATCAGCCCCTCGTCCTCCAGCTCCTTCAGCGCCTGCCGCATCGTCAGCACGCTCACGCCGTAGTGCCCGGCCAGCTGCTCCTCGGTGGGCAGCCGCAGCGGGTCCTGGGGCGAGCGGCCGAGGATCGAGGCGCGCAGCGACTGCGACACCTGGTACCACAGCGGCAGCTTGCGGTTCAGGACGATGGAATCCGGGGCGAAGGAGGTCACGGGCCATCCGTACCGGTAGGAAATGATCAGTGCAAGGGGTCCCCTAGGGGCGGAAGTGCCGCTCCAGGCCCTGCCAGACGTCGTCGTAGCGCTGCTGGAGGTGTTCCGCGCGTGCCGCGTGCGGGGTGAGGGTGAGCGGCCAGCGGGTCTCGAACATGAACGCCAGACCGTCGTCGATCTTCTGTGGCTTCAGCTCCGCGGCGCTCGCCCGGTCGAACGTCTCCCGGTCCGGGCCGTGCGCCGACATCATGTTGTGCAGCGAACCGCCGCCCGGCACGAAACCCCCCTTTCCAGCCGTCTTCGCGTCGTACGCGCCCTCGATCAGGCCCATGTACTCGGTCATCACGTTCCGGTGGAAGTAGGGCGGCCGGAACGTGTCCTCTCCCACCAGCCAGCGCGGCGCGAACACCACGAAGTCGACACCGGCCAGCCCCGGGGTGTCCGACGGGGACGTCAGTACCGTGAAGATGGACGGGTCCGGGTGGTCGTAGGTGATGGTGCCGAGCACATTGAAACGGCGCAGGTCGTAGACGTAGGGCACATGGTTGCCGTGCCAGGCGACGACGTCGAGCGGGGAGTGGTCGTAGGTGGCCGTCCACAGGTTGCCGCAGAACTTGTTCACCACCTCCACCGGGCCCTCGATGTCCTCGTACGCCGCCACCGGTGCGCGGAAGTCCCGGGGGTTGGCGAGTCCGTTGGCGCCGATCGGGCCGAGGTCGGGGAGCCTGAAGGGGGCGCCGTAGTTCTCGCACACATAACCGCGGGCGGACTCGTCGAGCAGCTCCACACGGAAGCGGACACCACGCGGGATCAGCGCCACATGGCCCGGCTCCACATGCAGCAGACCGAACTCGGTGCGCAGCAGCAGTCCGCCGCGCTCCGGGACGATCAGCAACTCGCCGTCGGCGTCGCTGAATACCCGGTCCATCGAGGCGTTGGCCGCGTAGAGGTGCACGGCGATGCCGGTCCGCTGGGTGACGTCACCGTTGCCGCCCAGGGTCCACAGGCCCGCCAGGAAGTCGGTCTCGGGCGCCGGGTCGGGCAGCGGGTTCCAGCGCAGGCGGTTGGGGTCGGGCACGGTCTGGGTGAAGGGGGCGGTGCGGATCGAGCCGCTGTGGGTCCGGGTGAACGCCGGGTGCGCGGCCGACGGGCGGATCCGGTACAGCCACGAGCGGCGGTTGTGCGCCCGCGGCTCGGTGAACGCCGAACCGCTCAGCTGCTCCGCGTACAGCCCGAGCGGGGCCCGCTGGGGCGAGTTGCGGCCCTCGGGCAGTGCGCCCGGGACGGCCTCCGAGCTGTGCTCGTTGCCGAAGCCGGAGAGGTAGGTCAGCCCTTCGGCGGCCTTCCGCGCTCCTTCGCGCTCGAACCCGCTCGCGCGGGGGGTACCCCCATCGCCCATGATCGCTGCTCCCTTGCCGTTTGATTCCTATGCAGTACCGTAGGATTGCGATTTCCCCGACGCAAGAGGGGCGCGCGGCATCCTCTCGACGGATGACCTGAACCCGACTTGAGAACGATCCGCCGGGCCGGACGTGTGTTCTACGCTCCCGGACATGACGTGGACACGGAGACCTGGTGCCGCGCTCGGGGTCTGTGTCCTCCTGCTGGCCGGATCCGCGGGCTGCGGCTCCGGCGACGCCCGGGAGGGTGCCGGGGCGGCGACCCCGGTGGGCAAGATCCTGGAGGACCGGGACCAGGAGGGGCGGCCCTACCGCGAGGTCGGGCGGGACGGCGCCCCCGACGTCGGCATCGAGGTGCAGCCCGACGCCGCCGGCGGCTGGGACGTCCGCCTGAGCGTGCGGAACTTCCGCTTCTCCCCGACCGGCGCGGCGGCCCGCGCGGTGGCCGGACGGGGTCTCGTGCGCCTCTTCGTCGACGGCCGTCCCGTCGCGCGGCTGCGCGACTCCGCCTACCGCCTGGACACCCGTCTCGTGCCGCGCGGCACCCACCATGTCACGGCCCGCCTCTACGCCGACGACGGCACCGTGTGGGCGGTGGACGGCAAACCCGTGGAGAGCACGGCCGACATCACGTCCTCGGAGCCCGGCCCGGGCGTCTCGCCGGACGAGGCCTCCCGGCGCGAGGCCCGGACGCAGGGCACGGACATCGGAGGGCGAGGTTCACCCGATAGCGCCGGAGGGGCATCATGAAACCCGTGCCCCCCGCGACACCACTCCGTCGTGCGCCCGTGCAGCGGCGCAGTGCCGAACGCCTGACCCGGATCCTCGACGCCTGCGCCGACCTCCTCGACGAGGTCGGCTACGACGCCCTGAGCACCCGTGCCGTCGCCCAGCGTGCCTCGGTCCCCATCGGCTCGGTCTACCGCTTCTTCGGAAACAAACGCCAGATGGCCGACGCGCTGGCGCAGCGCAACCTCGAGCGCTACACCGTGCGCGTCACCGAGCGCCTGCGGCAGACCGGAGGCGACGGGGGCTGGCGCACGGCCATGGACGTCGTGCTCGACGAGTACCTGGAGATGAAGCGCACCGCGCCCGGCTTCTCCCTCGTCGACTTCGGCAACCAGATCCCGGTCGGCGCCCGGCACGCCGAACCCAACCATCGCGTCGCCGACCGCCTCACCGAGCTCCTCTCCGGATACCTGGACCGCGAGCCCGACGAGGATCTGCGCCGCGTCTTCCTCATCGCCGTCGAGACCGCCGACACCCTCGTGCACCTGGCGTTCCGGGTCGCGGCGGAGGGGGACCAGCGGATCATCGACGAGGCCCGCGAGATGCTGCGGGCCTATCTGGCCCGGGTGCTCGACTGACCTGATGTCGCGAGGGTCTCCCATGCGCGACGAACTCGACGAACCCGGATGCCGCCAGGGCCTCGCCGTCATGCATACCGGTCGGTATGCTCGGGCGCGTCACCGTAGCCGCCGCCCCGGGAGGACCCGTGTCCCGCACCGCCCTGCGTATCTGCCCCTTGTGCGAGGCCACCTGCGGCCTGACCCTCACCATCGAGGGAACGCGCGTCACCCACGCCCGCGGTGACCGCGACGACGTGTTCAGCCAGGGGTTCATCTGCCCCAAGGGCGCCTCCTTCGGGGCCGTCGACTCCGACCCCGACCGGCTGCGCACCCCGCTCGTACGACGGGACGGCGAGCTGCGCGAGGCCACCTGGGAGGAGGCCTTCGACGCGGTCGCCGCCGGCGTCCGGCCCGTCGTGGAGCGGCACGGCCCGAACTCCGTCGGCGTCGTCCTCGGCAACCCCAACGTGCACACCATGGCCGGTGCCCTCTACCCGACCGTCCTGCTCGCCGGGCTCGGCACCCGCAGCATCTTCACCGCCTCCACGGTCGACCAGATGCCCAAGCACGTCTCCAGCGGCCTGCTCTTCGGCGACGCCAACGCCATCCCCGTGCCCGACCTCGACCGCGCCGACCATCTGCTCCTGATCGGCGCCAACCCGCTGGAGTCCAACGGCAGTCTGTGCACCGCCCCCGACTTCCCCGGCAAGCTGAAGGCCCTCAAGGCCCGCGGCGGCACCCTCGTCGTGATCGACCCCCGGCGCACCCGCACCGCGAAGCTCGCCGACCGGCACATCGCCGTCCGGCCCGGCACCGACGCGCTGCTGCTCGCGGCGATGGCGTGGGTGCTCTACGACGAGGGCCTCGTCGACCCGACCCCGCACGTCCAGGGCGTCGAGGAACTGGCCGCAGAACTCCGGGAGTTCACGCCCGAGGCGGTCGCGGAGGCCTGTGACGTCGAGGCCGGGACCATCCGCACCCTCGCCCGCGAGCTGGCCGCCGCCCCCACCGCCGCCGTCTACGGCCGGATCGGCAGCTGCACCGTCCCGCACGGCACCCTGGCCAGCTGGCTCGTCGACGTCCTGAACATCCTCACCGGCAACCTCGACCGGCCCGGCGGCGCGCTCTTCCCACAGGCCGCCACCGACAAGACCCCGCGCCCCGCCGGGCCCGGCCACGGCTTCGCCCTCGGGCGCTGGCACTCCCGGGTGAGCCGGCACCCCGAGGCGAAGGGCGAACTGCCCCTCTCCGCCCTCGCGGAGGAGATCGACACCCCCACCGAGGAGGGCGAGCCGGTGCGCGCGGTCATCGCCGTCGCCGCCAACCCCGTGCTGTCCGCACCCGACGGCGACCGCCTCGACAAGGCCCTCGACTCCCTCGACTTCATGGTCAGCGTCGACCCGTACCTCAACGAGACATCGCGCCACGCCGACGTGGTCCTGCCCCCGCCCCCGCCCTCCCAGAGCCCGCACCACGACTTCGCCTTCAACACCCTCGCCATACGCAACCAGGTCCGCTACACCCGCCCCGCCGTCCCCCTGGAGCCCGGCCGCATGGCCGAGACGGAGATCCTGGCCCGGCTGATCCTGGCCGTCACCGGCATGCACGGAGCCGACCCGGCGGCCGTCGACCGGATGGTCATCGACCAGACCCTCGGCAAGGCGGTGAAGGAGCCGCACTCGCCGGTCCACGGCGGCGACCCGCGCGAACTCGCCGGCCGGCTCACCGGCGACACCGGCCCCGAGCGACGGCTCGACATGATGCTGCGCCTCGGCCCCTACGGCGACGGCTTCGGCGTACGACCCGACGGGCTCAGCCTGGAGAAGCTGCTCGCGCACCCGCACGGCATCGACCTCGGCCCGCTTCAGCCCCGCCTGCCGCAGCCCCTGAAGACCCGCAGCGGCCGGGTGGAGCTGCTGCCCGGCCCGATCGCGGACGACCTGCCCCGCCTGCGCGCGGCCCTCGCCCAGCGCCCCGAGGGACTCGTCCTGGTCGGCCGCCGCCATCTGCGCTCCAACAACAGCTGGATGCACAACGTCCCCGCCCTCACCGGCGGTTCGAACCGCTGCACCCTGCAGATCCACCCCGAGGACGCGGAGCGGCTGGGCGTGCGGAACGCGGAGCCGGTGCGGGTGAAGGGCGCCGGGGGAGAGGTGACCGCACCCGCCGAGGTCACCGACGCGGTCCGGCGGGGTGTGGTCAGCCTGCCGCACGGCTGGGGCCACAACCGTCCCGGCACCCGCCTCAGCCACGCCTCCACCGACCCCGGCGTCAACGTCAACCAGCTCCTCGACGGCCGTCAGCTCGACCCGCTGTCGGGCAACGCGGTCCTCAACGGCGTACCCGTCGAGGTCGCCCCCGAGACCGCGCCGGAAACCCCGGCAGGGACCGAAAAGCTCACCGCTCTGACCTGAGCAAAGCTGTGACCAGCAGTTTTGCGCTTATTGCTCGCACGTCAACGTCTTGTTAACGCTGCTTGACGGCACCTAACGTCTCGGACACCGCCGGCCCTGGTGGGATGTTCAAGGGCGAACGTTAGGTATCCACTCATGCTGACCATCCTCGGCTTCGCCATGATCGCGACCTTCCTGGTCCTGATCATGATGAAGAAGATGTCGCCGATCGCGGCGCTCGTGCTGATTCCCGCGCTGTTCTGCGTGTTCGTCGGCAAGGGCGCCAACCTCGGCGACTACGTCCTCGACGGCGTGACCGACCTCGCCCCCACCGCGGCGATGCTCATGTTCGCGATCGTCTACTTCGGCGTGATGATCGATGTCGGTCTCTTCGACCCGATCGTCCGCGGCATCCTCAAGTTCTGCAAAGCCGACCCGATGCGGATCGTCGTCGGCACCGCGGTGCTCGCCGCGATCGTGTCGCTGGACGGCGACGGCTCGACCACCTTCATGATCACCGTCTCGGCGATGTACCCGCTGTACAAGCGCCTGAAGATGAGCCTGGTCGTGATGACCGGTGTCGCCGCCATGGCCAACGGCGTGATGAACACCCTCCCGTGGGGCGGCCCGACCGCCCGCGCCGCGACCGCGCTGAAGCTCGACGCCAGCGACATCTTCGTCCCGATGATCCCGGCGCTCCTGGTGGGCCTGCTCTTCGTCTTCGTCCTCTCCTACGCGCTCGGGGTGCGCGAGCGCCGGCGCCTGGGCGTGCTGACGCTGGACGACGTGCTGGAGGAGGAGAAGGAGACCGAGACGGTCCTCGTCGGTTCCGGCGGCTCCGGTGACGGCACGGTCTCGATGCGCAAGGGCGCCGCGGCCGGTACGGGTGGCGCGGGCTCCGGCGCGGACGCTCCCGAGGGCGCCGAGGACTCCACGAACTCCGGGGACGACGACGGCTTCCAGGGCCTCGACCCCAACCGGGACACCCTGCGTCCCAAGCTCTACTGGTTCAACGCGCTTCTCACGGTCTCCCTGCTCACCGCCATGATCATGGAGTGGCTGCCGATCCCGGTGCTGTTCCTGATCGGCGCCGCGCTCGCCCTCTCCGTGAACTTCCCGCACATCCCCGCCCAGCGGGCCCGCCTGGCCGCCCACGCCGACAACGTCCTGAACGTCTCCGGCATGGTCTTCGCCGCCGCCGTCTTCACCGGCGTCCTCCAGGGCACCGGCATGGTCGACCACATGGCCAAGTGGATGGTGGACGTCATCCCCGGCAGCATGGGCCCGCACATGGCCCTCGTCACCGGCCTCCTGAGCCTGCCGCTCACCTACTTCATGTCGAACGACGGCTTCTACTTCGGTGTCCTGCCCGTCCTCGCCGAGGCCGGTGCCGCGCACGGTGTCACCCCGCTGGAGATGGCCCGCGCCTCGCTGGTCGGCCAGCCGCTGCACATGTCCAGCCCGCTCGTCCCGGCCGTCTACGTCCTGGTGGGCATGGCCAAGGTGGAGTTCGGGGACCACACCAAGTTCGTCGTGAAGTGGGCAGCCCTCACCTGCCTGGTCATCCTCGGCGCGGGCATGCTGTTCGGGATCATCTAGCCACCCCATGGAGGACGTCGTCGTGAGGCCCGGTGGGAACCGCGGCTGGCTGCTCCGCCTCGTCATCGCCTTCAGCTTCGCGCAGGGGGCGGTGTCGATGGCCCGGCCCGCCGTCTCCTACCGGGCCCTCGCGCTGGGCGCGGACGAGCGCGCGATCGGTGTGATCGCCGGTGTCTACGCGCTGCTGCCCCTGTTCGCCGCCGTGCCCCTGGGCCGCCGCACCGACCACGGCCGCTGCGCGCCCCTGCTGCCGGTCGGCGTGGTGCTCATATCCGGCGGCTGCGCCCTCAGCGGCGCCGCCGGCTCCCTGTGGACGATGGCCCTGTGGAGCGGCGTGATGGGCCTCGGGCACCTGTGCTTCGTCATCGGCTCCCAGTCCCTGGTCGCCCGCCAGTCCGCGCCGCACGAACAGGACCGCAACTTCGGCCACTTCACCATCGGCGCCGCCCTCGGCCAGCTGGTCGGCCCGGTCGCCGCGGGCGTGCTGATCGGCGGCGACGACATGGCCGGCAGCAGCGCGCTCGCCCTGATCGTGGCGGGTGCGACGGCGGCGGTCGCGTTCACCTCGCTCTGGCGCATCGAGCACCGCCGTACGGCGTCCACGTCCCGCCCGGACAAGGGCGACCGCGTCCCGGTCGGCGGCATCCTGCGCACCCGCGGGGTGCCGGCGGGCATCTTCATCAGCCTCGCCGTGCTGTCCGCGACGGACATCCTGACCGCCTACCTGCCGGTGGTCGGCGAACACCGGGGCATCGCGCCGTCCGTGATCGGCGTCCTGCTCAGTCTGCGTGCCGCGGCGACGATCGCCTGCCGCATGGTGCTCACGCCCCTGCTGCGGCTGCTCGGCCGGACCCCGCTGCTGACGCTCACCTGTCTGCTCGCGGCCCTGCTCTGTGCGGGCATCGCCCTGCCGGTGCCGGTGTGGGCGCTCGGCCTGCTGCTGGTCGCGCTGGGCTTCTGCCTGGGGGTCGGCCAGCCCCTGTCCATGACGACGGTCGTCCAGGCCGCCCCCGACGACGCCCGCTCGACGGCCCTGGCCCTGCGACTGACCGGCAACCGGCTCGGCCAGGTCGCCGCGCCCGCCGCGGCGGGGCTGATCGCCGGAGTCGCGGGTGTAGCGGCGCCGTTCGTGATGCTGGGCGTGCTGTTGCTGCTGTCGTCCGGGGTCGCGGTGCGGTCCCCACGGGAGCCGGAGGAGGCGGACGGTGAGGTCTCCCAGGTGCGTAGGCTCAAGGGTGGGGTGTCGCTGCGGCGGAAGAGCGATATCTGACGCGTCGTAGGGCGGTGCTGCGTCCTTTTCGAGCGTGAGGTGACGGCAAGTCAGGTGACGAGGTGTTTGTGTGCAAATCATCTGACTTGGAGGCATGTTCATGCCCGTCGTACCCCTTGCGCGTCGTGCCGGCACCCGCACCGCCGTCCTCGCCGCTCTCACCCTCGCAGGGACCACCCTGAGCGGGGTGTCCGCCGTCGCGGCTCCGGTCCCGTCTGCGACTTCTACCTCGCCGCGTTCAACTTCGACGCGGGCGAGAAGGTCAACTGGACCATTCAGACCCATCCCGAGGTCCCGGGCGGGCCCACGCGCACCGGCACTTTCACCGCCGACGCGGGCCCTACCCGGGCCGTCGACCTGCCCAACGGGCAGTACACGCTGACGTGGCTCACCGACCAGGCCCACGGCGCGGGCAAGTTCAAGGTGTTCAAGGTCGACTGCCCGACCTCGGTGCCGACGATGCCGGTCGGCGGTCCGCCCGCGGGCGGTGGCGGCATCGCCCGCGGTGAGGCCTTCACGCCGGTCACCGGCGCGGCCGCGGTCGGCCTGGCCGCCGTCGCCGGGACGGTCTGGTTCCGGCTCCGTCGCCGCCCCGATGCCGCCGCGTAAGGCACGATCCGCGGAACGCCCCGCCCCCTGTCCCGCTCCCGGGCCACCCGTCTCCTCATCCCCTGCCTCCGACTCGACGCCCCGGTCATGGACCTCGGCCTCGACCGCGACCGCCGCCTCACCGCACCACCGGACGACGACCCCAAGCTCGTCGGCTGGTACCGGCAACGGCGCCTCGCCCGGCGAGCAGGGCACCGCCGTGGCCGTCGGGCACCTGGACACGGACAGCGGACCGGCCGTCTTCGCCGGGCTGCCCGAGCTGAAGCGGGGCCGGATCGTCAAGGCCCGCCGCGCCGACGGGCGGATCGCCGTCTACACGGTCGACAAGGTCAAGTCGTACGAGAAGGCGCACTTCCCCGGTCAGGAGGTGTACGGCGCGCGGGGCGGCCGTCCCGAGCTGCGCCTGATCACCTGCGGCGGCAGCTACGGCCGCAGGAAGGGCTACTCCGGGAACGTGGTCGTCTTCGCCCATCTCACCGGCATCCGCTGACCCGGGCAGCTCCCGGCCGACGGCCCGACCGGACCGTCGGCCTTCTCACCAGATGGACCGAAGCCCCTGATCCTGTCCGGTCTCTTCCCCCGGGCGCACACATTCCGTTAACTTCCGTGACCCACAGCCCCGTACGACCCGCACGGGGTTTCCGACCGCGGAGCACCAGCGCCCTGATGACCCCTCGGGGGGCACCTCATGACACGCGCCATCTCCCTGCACGACGTGAGCAAGTCCTACACGCGGGGCGCCCGCGTGGTGGACCGGCTGTCGCTGGACATCACGCCCGGCGAGTTCCTCGTGCTGCTCGGCCCGTCCGGCTGCGGCAAGTCCACCGTGCTCAGAATGATCGCCGGGCTGGAGGAGATCGACGAGGGCGAGCTGCTGCTCGACGGCGAGCACGCCAACGACCTGCCGCCGTCCGGCCGGGACATGGCGATGGTCTTCCAGAACTTCGCCCTGTACCCGAACATGACCAGCCGCGCGAACATCGGGTTCCCGCTGCGCATCGAGGATCCGAACGCGGACCCCCGCCCCCGCGTCGACGCCACCGCCCGCATGCTCGGTATCGAGGACCTCCTCGACCGGCTGCCCGGCCAGCTCTCCGGCGGGGAACGCCAGCGCGTCGCCATGGGCCGGGCCATCGCCCGCCACCCCTCCGCGTTCCTGATGGACGAGCCGCTGTCCAACCTCGACGCCAAACTCCGCACCCATCTGCGGGCCGAGATCTCCCGGCTCACCCAGGAACTGGGCGTCACCACGATCTACGTCACCCACGACCAGGCCGAGGCCATGTCGCTCGGCGACCGGGTCGCGGTGCTGCGCGGCGGCGTGCTCCAGCAGGTCGACAGCCCCCGCGTGGTCTACGCGCTGCCCAGCAACGTCTTCGTCGCCGCGTTCATCGGCACCCCGCGCATCAACCTGCTGCGCGGCCTGGTGCGGGCCCCGCTGGACGGGGCGATGACCATCAGCCTGGGCAAGCAGTTCCTGCGTCTGCCCGAGCCGCTCTCCCTGGACCACCAGCTGCTGCGCGTGCAGCAGGGCCGCGAGGTCATCGTCGGTCTGCGCTCGGAGGCCGTCCGGATCGCCAAGCACAGCGCGGCCCGCCCCGGTGAGGTGCCGATGACCGGCCTGGTCGAGCACGTGGAGTTCCAGGGGCACGAGATCCTCGTCCACTTCAACACCGGCTCCAGGCCCGCCGTCGTCCCCGAACTGGAGGCCCCGCGTCCCCGCCCCGGGCGCCCCGTCCGGCGGCGCCGCCGCGACGGCTCGGTCCTCACGAGGCTCCGGGAGCGGTCCGTGGCCGGGCGGGCCGGACCCGTCATCGCCCTGGACCGCCCGGAGGCCGCCGCCCCCGCGACCGCCGAAGCGCGCCTGCCCGGCGATCTCATCGTCCGCACCACCCCGGACCTGGCCCTCCGGCACGGCATGCAGGTACCGCTCCTCGTGGACCTCGCCCACCTCTTCGTCTTCGACCAGCACGGCGACCGGATCTGTCCGCACCCGGATCGCCTGCCCGACCTGGGGGAGTGAGGAGAGGCACATCCGGGGGTGACCGTCCGCGTGCTCTGATGACCGGTGGTGTCTGGCGCCAGAAAACTATCGTCGCTAGTTTATGTGCCGGACGACGACGCCCCGCCCCCGGAGGAAGCGCGATGAAGGCACACGACGGCATGTACATCGACGGCGCCTGGCGCCCCGCCGCCGGCCCGGACGTGATCGAGGTCGTGAACCCGGTCGACGAGCAGGTCGTCGGCACGGTCCCGGCGGGGACCGCCGAGGACGTCGACGCCGCCGTGCGGGCCGCCCGCGCCGCCCTGCCGGGCTGGGCCGCGACCCCGCCCGCCGAGCGCGCGGCGCGCCTGGCCGCCCTGCGGGACGTGCTCGTGACCCGCGCGGACGAGATCGCCGAGACCGTCACGGCGGAACTCGGCTCGCCGCTGAAGTTCTCGCAGGCCGTCCACGCGGGCGTGCCGATCGCGGTCGCGGGCTCCTACGCCGAGCTGGCGGCCACGTACGCCTTCGAGGAGAAGACCGGCAACTCGGTCGTGCACCACGAGCCGGTCGGTGTCGTGGCCGCGATCACGCCCTGGAACTACCCGCTGCACCAGATCGTCGCCAAGGTCGCCCCGGCCCTCGCGGCCGGCTGCACGATCGTGGTGAAGCCCGCCGAGGACACCCCCCTGGTCGCCCGGCTGTTCGCCGACGCCGTGCACGAGGCCGGGCTCCCGGCGGGCGTCTTCAACCTGGTCACCGGCCTCGGCCCGGTCGCGGGACAGGCCCTCGCCGAGCACCCCGACGTCGACCTGGTCTCCTTCACCGGCTCCACCGCCGTGGGCCGGCAGATCGCCGCGGTCGCGGCCGGGCAGGTCAAGAAGGTCGCCCTCGAACTGGGCGGCAAGTCCGCCAACGTCATCCTCCCGAGCGCCGACCTGGCCAAGGCGGTCAACGTCGGCGTCGCCAACGTCATGTCCAACTCCGGGCAGACGTGCAGCGCCTGGACGCGGATGCTGGTCCACCGCGACCGGTACGACGAGGCCGTCGAGCTCGCCGCTGCCGCCGCCGCCAAGTACGGCGAGAGGATCGGCCCGGTCGTCAACGCCAAGCAGCAGGACCGGGTGCGCGGCTACATCGAGAAGGGCGTCGCGGAGGGCGCCCGCCTGGTCGCGGGCGGCCCCGAAGCCCCCCGCGACCAGGGCTACTTCGTCGCCCCGACCGTCTTCGCCGACGTCACCCCGGACATGACCATCGCGCAGGAGGAGATCTTCGGCCCGGTCCTGTCGATCCTGAAGTACGAGGACGAGGAGGACGCCCTGCGCATCGCCAACGGCACGGTGTACGGCCTGGCCGGCGCCGTCTGGGCCGGTGACGAGGCCGAGGCGGTTGCGTTCGCGCGCCGGATGGAGACCGGCCAGGTCGACATCAACGGCGGCCGCTTCAACCCGCTCGCGCCCTTCGGCGGCTACAAGCAGTCGGGTGTGGGCCGGGAACTCGGTGTGCACGGCCTGGCCGAGTACCTCCAGACCAAGTCCCTCCAGTTCTAGTCAGGGAGTCCCTTCCGTCATGGCTGTCCGCGCCGCCGTCCTGCCCGCCATCGGCTCCCCGCTGGAGATCACCGGCATCGACCTGCCCGACCCCGGACCCGGCCAGGTCCGGGTCCGGCTCGCCGCGGCCGGGGTCTGCCACTCCGACCTGTCCCTGTCCGACGGCACCATGCGCGTGCCCGTCCCCGCCGTCCTCGGCCACGAGGGCGCCGGCACGGTCGTCGCCGTCGGCGACGGTGTCACCCACGTCGCGCCCGGCGACGGGGTCGTCCTCAACTGGGCCCCGTCCTGCGGCGCCTGCCACGCCTGCTCGCTCGGTGAGGTGTGGCTGTGCGCCAACGCCCTCAGCGGCGCCGCAGACGTCTACGCCCGCACCACCGAGGGCACCGACCTCCACCCCGGCCTGAACGTCGCCGCGTTCGCCGAGGAGACGGTCGTCTCCGCGTCCTGCGTCCTGCCGGTGCCGGACGGCGTGCCGCTCACCGACGCGGCCCTCCTCGGCTGCGCCGTCCTCACCGGCTACGGCGCCGTCCACCACTCGGCGCGGGTCCGGGCCGGTGAGACGGTCGCGGTGTTCGGCGTCGGGGGAGTGGGCCTGGCCGCCCTCCAGGCCGCCCGGATCGCGGGTGCCTCGAAGATCGTCGCGGTGGACGTGTCCGCCGGGAAGGAGGAGCTGGCCAGGGCGGCCGGTGCCACCGACTACGTCGTGGCCTCCGACACCACCGCCCGCGAGATCCGCGGCCTCACCGGCAAGCAGGGCGTCGACGTCGCCGTGGAGTGCGCCGGCCGCGCGGTCAGCATCCGCACGGCCTGGGACTCGACCCGCCGCGGCGGCCGCACCACGGTCGTCGGCATCGGCGGCAAGGACCAGCAGGTCACCTTCAACGCCCTGGAGATCTTCCACTGGGGCCGCACCCTCTCCGGCTGCGTCTACGGCAACTCCGACCCTGCTCAGGACCTCCCGGTCCTCGCCGAACACATCCGGGCGGGTCGCCTCGACCTGAGCGCGCTGGTGACCGAGCGCATCTCCCTGGACGGCATTCCGGCGGCCTTCGAGAACATGCTGGCGGGCAAGGGCGGCCGGGCCCTGGTCGTCTTCTAGCCCCGGCTCCGGCGCACCCCGGCCTCCTCGCGAGGCCGGGGCCTTCGGCATGTCCGGGCGGGCGGTCGATGCCAAGTACAGGCAAAAAAGTCCTGGTGCGCGACCCGTTGACGTCCATACCGTCCGGTCAGTACGTTCCGGAATCCGAGCCACCCCCCGTTCCGTCCCCGCACCCCCCGGAGCGCGCACCGCATGGACACGGCACCTTCCGCTC